>JAMOPE010000024.1 GCA_027064785.1 Geobacteraceae bacterium | reverse complement strand
ACTGCGAGGCTGCACAGCCGCCTGCTTTGCCCATCGTGGTAAAGAGTTCAAACAAGCCATTTTCATCTTCATTGATAGTGATATAGAGAGGTCCGCAGCCTGTTTCCATCTGATAGGTTGAACCGGTCAGCGCGCGGGGACGTTCACGTTTACGTGATGGTTTTTTACTCTCAATCGGAAGGCTGGTATCGACCTTTTTGTCTTCGTCTCCCTCTCCCTTGCCCGCAACCGAGAGAACCTGCATATCGCGTGAGCCATCACGGTAGATGGTGACCCCTTTACATCCTTCCTTGTAGGAAAGGCGGTAAACGGTTGCGACATCTTCACGGGTTGCATCGTGACAGAAGTTGACTGTTTTTGAGACAGCATTGTCACAATATTTCTGAAAAGCCGCCTGCATCAGGACATGATCTTTAGGAGTGATGTCGTGGGAGGTGACAAAAATTCTTCGGACGTCTTCAGGGATGGCATCAATATCCTGGACGGTCCCTTTTTCTGCAATCTCCTGCATCAATTCTTCAGTGTAGAAACCACGTTTTTTGGCGATTTTTTCAAACAGCGGATGAACTTCGATCAGCTTGTTGTTATCGAGAACCTGACGGACATACGAAACTGCAAATAGAGGTTCAACGCCACTGGAACAGTTAGCGATGATAGAAATGGTCCCGGTTGGTGCAATCGTTGTGCAGGTTGCATTACGGATTGGACTTGAGCCCGGTTTGTCGTAGATGCTGCCCTCGATATTCGGGAAGGGGCCTCGTTCCTGCGCCAGAAGGATCGACTCTTCGTGAGACTTTTCGTTGATAAAGCGCATGATTTTTTCACCGAGATCGATCGCGTCCTGGCTGTTGTAGGGAATCCCCAGCAGAATCAGCATATCGGCCCAACCCATGACACCGAGGCCAATTTTACGGTTGGCACGGGTCATCTCATCAATTTCCGGGAGGGGATACTTGTTTGCTTCGATGACGTTATCGAGGAAACGGGTTGCCAGTTTAACGATTTTCTCCAGTTTGTCCCAGGTGATGTTTCCATCTTCGATCATGTTGGCAAGGTTGATTGAACCGAGATTACATGATTCGTAGGGGAGCAGCGGCTGCTCACCACACGGGTTGGTACTTTCAATTTCACCGATGTGAGGTGTCGGATTGTCGCGGTTAAGGCGATCGAGGAAAATAATTCCTGGTTCCCCATTGGCCCATGCCATGTCAACAATCTGATTAAAAACTTTAGTTGCGTTGAGCTGCTTAACGACTTTGCCGTCACGGGGGTTAATAATGTCGTAATCATCCCCACGCTCAACGGCATCCATGAATGCTTCGGTCATCCCCACGGAAATATTAAAGTTGGTCAAAACGGTCAAATCGCGTTTGGCCATAATGAAGTCCATGATATCGGGATGGTCGACCCGCAGGATTCCCATGTTCGCACCGCGACGGGTTCCACCTTGCTTGATTGTTTCGGTGGCAGCGTCAAAAACGCGCATGAAAGAGATCGGACCCGATGAGACGCCGCTGGTTGAGCGGACTTCATCGTTAGCCGGCCGGATACGCGAAAACGAAAAACCGGTGCCGCCACCACTTTTGTGGATCAGGGCCGTATTTTTGATCGCTTCAAAAATGCTTTCCATGGAATCGCCGACGGGGAGGACAAAGCAGGCCGACAATTGTCCCAGCTCACGTCCGGCATTCATCAGGGTGGGGGAGTTAGGGAGGAAATCAAGCTGGGTCATTGCCTGATAATAATCTTCTTCAAAATTTACTTTTTTCTTTCCGGTGCCCAGCTCAGCAGCATTGATTGTTTTAGCAACCCGACGGAACATTTCGGCCGGATTTTCGGTTGGTGTCCCATCACTATTTCGTTTGAGATAACGTTTCGTCAAAACGGTTAGAGCATTCTTCGATAATTTTAGTTCCCCATTACTTTTTTTGCCGGACATTTGCCTGCTTCCTTTCAGCATTCGATTTATCTATGTGATTTCAAAAGTAAAATTTATAATACCGGAGGTTTTTTCTACATGGCACTATATATAGTGTTCGAAGAGCAAGAAGACATCATCATCTTGTGTGTGTCAAGTTGAAAAATATAAATTATTGCTCTTTTATTTAAGAGTATTGAAGTCTTGAATATCGAGATATTGACATGTATTTTTAACCGTTCACTGTGTTATTCAAAGATAACTTTATATATTCAGTGAGTTCTGCTTGTCGGCAACAAAAATATTGAGTATTCTGCCGCATCTCACACCCGTTTTTGGATACGAAGATGTCACCTCTGAAACCTGTTTATCTTGATAATGCTGCAACCAGCCATCCAAAACCTGAGACGGTCTATCAGGCGGTTGCTGAGACCTTGCGGGGCGGTGGAACTTCCGGACGAGGTGCGCATCAACAAGCGATTGCGGCTGATCGACTGGTTTATGAAACGCGGGACGTTCTCTGTGATCTTTTTCATGGTGACGACTCTTCCTGTTTTATTTTTACTCCCAATGCGACAACGGCTATTAATCAGGCTCTGTTCGGGCTATTAAAGCCGGGTGACCGTGTTGTTACGACCTCCGTTGAGCACAATGCGGTCGTCCGTCCTTTGCGGCAACTTCAGGATCACGGTGTTGAGGTTGTCAAAGTTGCAGCGAGTCCAAACACGGGGATTGTGTCGACCGAGGCACTGAAATCGACCTGCCTGGAGAAATCAACCCGTCTCCTTCTTGTGAATCATTGTTCCAATGTTATCGGTTCCATCCAGGCTCTCGACGGCTTAGTTGCGTGGTGTCGAGAACAGAATATTATTTTTATGGTCGATGGGGCACAGAGTGCAGGATCAATTCCGATTGATCTAAAGGCTCTAAACGTTGATCTGTTTGCGGTACCTGGGCACAAAGGGTTGCTTGGTCCGCAGGGAACCGGTTTCCTCTATGTGCGGCGTGGTATTGAATTAGAACCGTATATTTTCGGTGGAACGGGTGCTCATTCACATTCTGATCGACAACCGGCAGAATATCCTGAACGTCTTGAATCTGGAACGCTGAATCTTCCAGGGTTGGCTGGTCTTCATGCTGCGGTGACTTATTTAAGTCAGGTTGGTGTTGATGCTATTCGACAGCGGGAAAGTGAACTGATCGAGCATATCATCTCAGGCTTGCAGAGTATCGATGGTGTCACGATTTACGGGCCGGAGTCTCTGGCTGATCGCTGCAGTGTCGTTTCTTTTAACCTGTTGTCAAATGATCCGGCAGAAGTTGGTTTCCTTCTTGATCAGCATGCTGACATCCTTTTACGTACGGGGCTTCATTGTGCCCCTGATGCTCATCAAACCATTGGTACTCTATCTGGCGGTACGGTGAGGGTGAGCCCCGGCTATTTTACAACCGATAGTGAAATCGTTTATTTTCTTGAGGCTGTGTTAAAATTAAGAGAACACATACTCTCTTGAACGAGGAGGCCCTACGATGAAAAACTATGTTCTCGATACAAATGTTTTATTGCACGATCCTCAGGCAATTTACAAATTTTCAGACAACAACGTCATTCTGCCGTTAACCGTCATCGAAGAGATTGATCGCTTCAAAAAGGATCAGAGCGAGACGGGACGTAATGCGCGCCAGATTTCCCGAACAATTGACGGTTTTCGTCAGCAGGCCAAACTGATTGACGGCGTTCCCCTTGAGAATGGTGGAACGCTCAGGGTTGCTATTTATCGCCAGGATTTTTTACTGAAACTCCCCCCTGAACTAAGAAATGATCAGGGTGACAACCGGATTCTTGCTGTCGCTCAGGATTTACAGGAAAGCCTTCCTGAGGGGACGGTCTTTTTTGTCACCAAGGACATCAATTTACGAATCAAGGCCGATACCATCGGGCTGTACGCTGAGGATTATCAGAGCGATAAGGTTCCGATTGAAGATCTTTATACCGGAGCCAGTGAACTTGTTATTTCCGGGAATCTGATCGATCAGTTTTATGAGCAGGGTTTCCTTGAAATCGAAGAGGAGTTTTACGCGAATCAGGGTTTAACTCTGGTTGATGATGGAAACTCATCTCACACAGCGATCGGGCGTTATGATGCCACCCGCAAAGCTATTGTTGCACTGATTAAATCCCCGAAAGATGGGATCTGGGGCATCCATCCACGGAACCGTGAGCAGCAATTTGCTTTTGATTTGTTGCTGAACGACGAAATTAAGCTTATTTCTCTCGTCGGTAAGGCGGGAACAGGGAAGACTCTTCTGGCTATTGCTGCTGGTTTGGTTAAGACGGCTGATGAAAGTGCTTACAACCGTTTGCTGGTGTCGCGGCCTGTTTATCCGATGGGACGTGATCTTGGTTTTCTGCCAGGTGATATTGAAGACAAGCTGGCCCCGTGGATGCAACCGATTTTCGATAATGTTGAGTTGCTCTTGTCGTCTTACGATGAAGGCGGCAATCGCAAGCGCGGCTATCGTGAATTGATCGACCTTGGTCTGATGGAAATTGAACCTCTCACTTATATTCGTGGCCGTTCTATCCCGAAACAATACATGATTGTTGATGAAGCACAAAATCTG
>JAMOPE010000023.1 GCA_027064785.1 Geobacteraceae bacterium | reverse complement strand
AGATCAAGCTGCTGAAGCTGATTATTTCGGGATTGTCTCGGGTCGTGATGGCAATAAAATTTCTGCAAGTGGTCTGAGTGTTGAGCGTGCTGAATACGTCAATGCTCCGATTCTGTGTGAGTGTCCACTCGTGTTGGAGTGCCGCCTGATTACTGCTCACGCCCTTGGAGCGCATACTCAGTTTATTGGTGAAATTATGGACGTCAAAGTCGAAGAGGAGTGTCTTGATGAGAGTGGTCAACCCGATATTAGAAAAGTTGCCCCACTCCTATTTGCTCCCGGTAACTGTGCCTATTTTGGTGTCGGTGACTATGTTGCTCAGGCATTTTCAGTTGGGGTTGCGTTTAGAAAAAGGGGGTAAGGGCTTGGATGAAATGGGATATAGTCACCAGACAATTAGGCTCCAAATCTCTTTTTGCTTCAAACTCCAGTAAGCTTACCTAGTATAGTTGGCCCCGGTGGCCTCGATCACAATGCCAAAGGTCAAATGACCCAGCTAAAAGGAAATTTTTATGCCTTTTAAAATTACCGATTTTTCGGTTGTTCCACAGCAAGAGCACAAGTTTGTGCAACCGGTAGAACTGCACTACTTGCAGGATGGGCAGGAACGAACATGGGAGGCGGTCAAAAGTCATGATAGCGTTTCTGTCCTCCTTTACCACAGCGACAAAAAAGCATTTTTGTTGGTCAAGCAATTTCGTCCCCCCATTTATATGACCCACAACCGTACTTGTACCTATGAGCTATGCGCTGGAATTGTTGACAAACAGAAACCTCTGGAACAAATTACGCTAGAGGAAATTGATGAAGAGTGTGGATATGCTGTACCTCTGGCTGCTTTAGAAAAGGTCAACTCATTCTTTACCAATGTCGGGATCACCGGGAGTCAGCAGCATCTTTTTTTCGCCACAATTGATGAATCAATGAAAATCCATAATGGAGGGGGTATTTGTGGTGAGCAGATTATTCTGGAATTTGTTCCATTAAGTAAGGCGAGAGAATTTCTTTATAATGAAAGCCTGGCTAAGACGCCTGGATTGATGTTTTCTTTTTACTGGTTTTTTGAGAAATTCGGAAAAAACGTATGAAAAAACGTATCTTTACCTGCAATAACCCCTTAGTTACAATTATGATATATTTTCTTTACATAGTTTTTAATGGGGAGTATTTTCGTTAAAAATACTCCCATGGAGGAAACTATGAACTGCCCCTATTGTAATCATCAAAATCATCTGGAAATCGATTTGCACGCCGAGGGCTTCAGTACAGATCTGCTGGAATGTGCTGAATGTGGTGCAATTCTGGAGGTCAATGGACAAATGTTGGGAACGATCCGTAAACCCACTAAGCCGTTCAGAGACAGTCCCACAACTTTAAAGCTGGTACCGGATGATTCCTCCTCCGCTTAACGATTAGATCCAACAGAGAGTTTTTATGATCTGACTCTTCACTGCTTATCGATCTCTCTGAGGTCAATGAACCTGTGGATGCTATCTGACCGGTTGTAAGATTTTCGTTCCCATCTCCGATCGCTGTAACGCTAAGTGTTGGGGGGGGATTATTGGATGGCAGTCATTCCTTATCATAAAAAACATTTGTCCTGAAGATAGTTTGCGAGATTGATTATGTTCCAAATCGTCGAAAAACAGTTAATGATTAAGTTTCCACTGATGCGACATTTGCATGTCTTGTCGTGCCAGATACCTAACTTTCTGGGGAGAAATGACTTTGTTTATTGCCTTGCAGAACCCGAACAAAATTGGCAGACAATTCACTCAATAATTATGTTAGTCATTGAGGGACAGGGTAATTTAAAAAAAGTCAACTTTGTCTTTTTCCCCGAGGCGGTCCTTCCCTACCAGCATGTATCCGAAGTGTTGAACCTGCTGGATAATTTTCGTCCAAACACCATAACTGTTCTCGGTCTGGGACCGATCAATCTCGGCAATTACGGTAAACTTCTTCAGCAATTTTCTACCGACAACCAGGAAGCTCTGGATTCAGTCGTTGAAGACCTTTATTCTGGTGCGACTGAAACTCTTCCGGTTAACTGTTGTATGGTTGTGGTGAAGGAAGATGACGGCAAGCAACGAGTATTTTTTGAGGCCAAAAGCCATCCCTTTAGCGGTGAAGAAACAACCGATAGCGACCACAATCTCTATCGCGGTAAAATCTTTCCACTGTTTCGCTGTCAACCAAGTTGCTACAATTTTATGACTCTCCTCTGCCTTGATTATGCTTACCGGGATATTTACCAGTCAAATATCAATATCATTATCGAAAAAGCTAATCAGTTGTTTTTTTGCACTCGCCAGAAACTGGATTTACTTGCTGTAATAGAGTGCAATCCCAAGCCAGAGCATTCGGCCTTTGGTGATATTGCAAATGGTTTTTATGGTAACTATCTAGCGTGTGCTCCCGGAATTGACGACACTGTGACAATTTTTTGTAATTCTTCTGAAGAGACCATCACTCCGGATCATGTTCCCGATGGTAGTTACGGCTACTCGTCAGTTCTTGTCCACAAAAAACATAAACTCAAACCTGTCCAAATGGCGGAATACTCGATAGATAATTTCAACAATCGACCCTTAGGCAGACTCCGCTTCAATAAAGCAACTCGCCTCCATTATTACAGCCTTCCATTTTTTCATGATCTTGATCCTCGAACCACCCGTACTCCACTGAAAGTGCACGGAATATTTTGTCCCGATCAGGAGGGTTGGACCCGAATTAAATTTTTTGACGACAAAAATCCCGGTTAGGTGTGCCAAAAGCTATTACTGTCGATATGTTTGATCTTGACCCCGATTCTACCAGTAGTAATACTTATGTTGGAGTGAGATACTTTTTCTAATTTGTTGATCAATCTAGAATGATAAAAAGGTCCTTCCTGATAGAAGGACCTTTTGTTTTGGTTTGCCCAGCTAATCTGTAGTGATTCAATAGGATCGGACACCGATAAGGATGGTATCACCTGATTTCTAATGAAGGGAACTCAATGCGCTTAAGGGTTTCAAGGTCGTTAGGAATTCCGTCGTCAATAAATTAGCATATGTAAAACAGCCCGAAGGGCGACACCGCAAAACGCACCGGCAAGGGCTGGCCGGACGACCGATGCCGTTTTAGTCCCTGCCGATATTAAGAGTGCGACACCAACAATATCGAGCGGGTTTATTATGAAGCCCGCCAACCTGTTGATCTCATCTATGCTAAGGACTCCGTCCCGGATGAGCTGCATCGATACTCCCATCATCGCCGTCCCACCAGCCATGAACTTGGTTACGATAGGGAGAACTGCTGCCGATGAGAGTCCAAGGAGATTAAACAGAGGCGCCGCCAGAAATTCGACGATTCCAATGGCTCCGAAATATTGCATGAGATTGATGATGAAAATTGCTATGAGGATAATTGGCAGAGACTTCAAGACGATTTCGACAGCTTCCTGTCCCCCTGCAATCAGCAGGTTAATCGTGCTTGTTTCTCTGTCCCTCATGACCTCAATGTCTCCGCCTCCTGAGTCTGCACCCAACGATTTCGTGAAGAGATAGTACGTTGTGGTTGCGGCAAACAACCCTCCAACGACAGATATCAAAAGGACACCACCAATGCTAAGTCCGATGGCTGCCATCGGGAAGACCACGTTAGCCTGGGACATTGCCAGTACCATCGCTAAAGTAGCGGCAATGCCGCGTTTGGAGGTTCCGTTCATTTCCATCAGCCGCAGTGATGCAATCGGAGCGGCAAATCCGACAAACATCAGTTGTAGTGCTGCAAATACACCAATACCGGGAATTCCGAAACGATTCAAGACGGGGGCAATAAATTTTGAAATACTCGCGACAATGCCGCGAGCTTCCAGCAGTTTCATCAGTGCCATCATAATAACAAGAACCGGCAGCAGGGTATAAAAAGCTAGATCAACGGCCGACTTTCCAGCCTGTAATATCAATTGAATAATTTGTTCCATGCACATACCTAATCTGTAGAACATCCTGTTTACACTGACAGTATGTGCATATTAGAGACAAAAACACTTGGTGACTATCTTAAAATACTGGATAGCCGATACAGGTTCCCTGCAACTGATGATGGATCACATCCAACACGTCCTGATCCTCTTCTGTTCCTTTACTGGCACGTACATTTAAGGCAAGGGGGAGCAGGCCCATAAGTAGGGTTCGTAGATTCCCGCAGCCACTGCTACCACCAAGAGCACCATTTATTGCCCGGGTCAGGCCCTTGCCGATGACAATCCCCGACAGCGAATCAAGACGCTCTTCAATCTGCTTGCAGTACTGGCTGGGTGCTGCTGTGAAAGTACAGGTCGCGGTGAGTATTTCCAGCGACAAACTATCAACAACGACATCAATTTTGATGTCATGAAATATGTCGTTGAGGGTTCCTGTCAGGAGGATTGTTTCGTCCCCTTGCACCAGAACCTGATAACCGATATCCCGCTTGAAATTTTCCATACTATTCAATTTACGCATTGATTTATCCCTTCCATATTTTGTTAACAAAAAAGGGTGTTCCCAGTAGGAAAC
>JAMOPE010000022.1 GCA_027064785.1 Geobacteraceae bacterium | reverse complement strand
AACAGGTGCGCTACTTCCATCGCCAGGCTCGCTGGCTCACCGAGCGCTTTCCCGAGGCAAAGCTTTGCGATGTCGAGGGGCTGGTCAAACTGGTGGACCGTGCTGAGATTGAAGCCAACGACTGGAGTTTGACACCTGGCCGCTACGTGGGTGTTGCGCCCGAGGAAGAGGACGACGATTTCGATTTCGAGGAAGCCTTGCGGGAGATCCATGTTGAGCTGGAGGACCTGAACGCCGAGGCGGTGAAGCTAGCCGAGAAGATCAGGAAGAACTTCGAGGAGTTGGGGGTATGAGTTGGCCTCTTCGCACGCTTGATGAATTGGGCTATGTCAGCCGTGGCCGTTCTCGTCATAGGCCACGTGATGCTGCCCATTTATACGGTGGTCCTTACCCATTCATCCAAACAGCCGATGTAAAGCACGCGAATCTTTACATAAAAGAATACACGCAGACATATAGTGAGGCTGGTCTGGCGCAGAGTAAGCTTTGGAATGCCGGAACTCTATGCATCACCATCGCAGCGAATATAGCCGATACTGCTATCTTGGATATTGATGCGTGTTTTCCTGACAGCGTCATTGGGTTCATTCCTGACAAAAGCAAGGCAGATGCAAGATTCATCAAATACCTGTTCGATGCTTTACTGCAAAAACGGTATCAGCGATTTACACAAGGAGCAGCGCAAGACAACCTCAGTCAGGCAAAGTTGCTTTCTTTGAAATTCCCTGTACCTGATCTGACTACACAGCAAATGATCGCTGACAGGCTTTCGGCCTACGATGACCTCATCGAAAACAACCGGCGGCGGATTCAGTTGCTGGAGCAGGCGGCGCGGCTGCTCTACAAGGAATGGTTCGTCCACCTCCGCTTCCCAGGCTACGAGCATGTTAAAATCGAGGACGGCGTGCCAGAGGGGTGGGAGAAGACCACAATTGGTGCGGCCTCTTCTTTTATAAGTCGCGGCATCACACCAAAATACGATAATGAAGCCTCAGGGTTAGTTATCAATCAGAAATGTATACGGCACCATATGATTAATCTTGATTTGGCTCGTCGTCAGTCGAAGGAGCCCCCCGTACAAAAACTAGTTCGATTCGGCGATGTGCTAATCAACTCCACTGGTGCAGGAACGCTCGGACGAGTAGCTCAATACCTATTCGATTTGGGAAACTGTACCGTTGATTCCCATGTTACCATTGTGAGACCTGCTGAATACCTGCCGGTTCACTTCTTTGGTGTGCATTTAGCAAATATGGAGTCATATATTGCCACACTTGGGAGGGGTGCAACAAACCAAACTGAACTCTCACGGGATTCGATTGCAGCGCTTCCAATTCTTGTTCCCTCCAACGCTATAGGCACAATGTATGGAGATGTAGTCTCAAACCTGTTTCGCCAAATTCGGATTCTTACTGAGCAGATTAGAAACCTTCGCAAAGCCCGCGACCTGCTCCTGCCGCGCCTGATGAACGGAGAGATTGCGGTATGAATACAATACAAAGAAACGGAGGCGATTATGGCCACCGCTGACCAACTGAAATCACTGATCCGGTCCCATTTTGCCGATGACCGGGAGCGTTTTGCAACCATCGCCCTGCAATTGGCAGCCCATGAGGCGAAGCAGGGACACAGTACCATAGCCCATGAGATACGTGCGCTGGTGGACAAGGCAAAATCCGCGCCTGTCCGGGTTGTACATTTCAATCGCGAGCTGGATGATCTGATTATTTCCGCAGAACCCAAAGAGCGGCTTGCCGACCTGATTGTATCTGACGAAATGCGAAACCGCATCAAACGCATTTTGCGGGAATACCGCCAACAGGACAAGCTCAAAAAACACGGCTTGGGCAACCGGCGCAAAGCCCTTTTAGCCGGTCCTCCAGGCACGGGCAAGACCATGACCGCCGCCGTGCTGGCGGGTGAACTGCATCTGCCGCTTCATACCATTCTCATGGACAAGCTGGTAACTAAATTTATGGGAGAGACCAGTGCCAAGCTGCGGCAGATCTTTGATGTGATCCGGGAACGCCGGGGCGTGTATCTGTTCGACGAGTTTGACGCCATTGGCGCAGAGCGAGGGCGGGACAATGATGTGGGCGAAATGCGGCGGGTTCTCAACTCGTTCCTGCAATTTATCGAACAGGACAAATCGGACAGCCTGATCGTGGCAGCGACCAATAACCCTCGTATTCTGGATCAGGCACTGTTCCGCCGCTTTGACGATGTGCTCTACTATCATCTTCCCACCGGTGATGAAATCAGACAGCTCATGGAAAACCGGCTCGGCAGGTTTAGAGGGAAAAAACTATCCCTGAAAACTGCGGTTAAAGAAGCAGAAACCCTGAGCCATGCCGAGATCACTCAGGGCTGCGACGATGCCATCAAAGAGGCTATTCTGGCTGACCGGGAAACCGTCACGGCGACGCTCTTGAAAAGAATGCTGCGTGAACGGCGTCTGGCTTATGGCAAGGAGCAGAGGTAGATGATTATGGCAGATGGTTACAGGCATATTTTTCTGGATCACTCCGGTGAGTCGTCTGAATATACCAGCCCACCCACCCGAGGCGCTGAGTTTCGCATCCCCCCGCGTAATCGTCTTCAACACAGCAACAGGCTTCGCCGAAATCTGGACGCTGCCTGGCAAGCGGCAAGGCGGAGTGCCGAACGGCGAACCGCCGTATCCTTGCCCGTCAGGCAGGGCGTTTACCTGGAGTTTGAAAGCGCCCCGGATCACGACCTAGTTATCAAAAGCCTTGAGGATCGAAGGGCTGGAATCAGACTATTGAATGTCCGCACCGTTCCAGCACAGGATGATCCAGAACACACGATAACCCAGGCCACTGTCTATTTACCGGCAGGGAAGGAACGTCATTTTCTGGGAAAAATCCGTAGATACGCAGAGGAAGAGACCACATCCGGTAAACCGAAAAACGAAAAACTGGTAACCAGTATTGAGGATGTTCGTCTGGCTGTTCTGGAATCTTTCTGGCAGGACGAGCCGGAATTGATGCCGGATGATAGGGCGATCTGGTGCGAGATCTGGCTCAGGGGTGACGAAGATGACCCAGAGCGATCTTTTCGGCGCATTACGGCGCAACTTGGTATTGACGTTCAGGACGGGGCGCTGCGTTTTCCGGAACGGACAGTGGTCTTGGCAAAAGCCAATCGAAGCCAATTGGCGGAACTCATTGAATCCAGTCCTGAAATCGCAGAATTCAGGCGTGCCAAGGAGACGGCCCACTTCTTCCTTGGACTGAACAACAAAGACCAGATCAAGTGGGTGAAAGAACTGCGCTCTCGCCTGTCAGTATCTGAAGATCCCGCCGTGGCTGTGACCGTACTGGATACCGGGGCCAACAACGGTCATCTCCTGCTGGAACCAATTCTCAAAGACGATGATTGTCACGCAGTCGATCCTAAGTGGGAAAAAACAGATCATCACGGACATGGCACCTTGATGTGCGGCGTGGCCGGTTATGGAGATCTGCAGGAGGCCTTAGAAAGCAACAGTAAAATAGAAATTTATCACTGTCTGGAATCTGTCAAGATACTCCCGCCCCAAGGGGCTAACGATCCAAAACTGTATGGAGACATTACCATCCAGGGGTTGAGTAGAGCCGAGCTTCAGGAACCACACCGGGGCCACATTGCCTGTATGGCGGTGACCTCAACGGATGGACGTGATCGGGGACGGCCATCCTCGTGGTCAGCTGCCATAGATAAGCTGACCTCTGGTTATGACGATGATCAAAAGCGGTTGTTCATTGTTGCTGCGGGGAATATCGAGGACCCGGATGCATGGCGTAATTACCCTGACAGCAATGTGACGAACTCCATTCATGATCCTGGCCAGTCCTGGAATGCACTAACCGTTGGTGCGTTTACTGGCAAAGCGAGGTTGACCGATCCAGATCTGGATGCGCACAAGCCGGTGGCTCCGGCCGGAGGGTTATCTCCGTTCAGCTCTACATCTTTGACGTGGGAAGGCAGGAAATGGCCGGTCAAGCCGGATATCGTTCTGGAGGGGGGCAATGTGGCGCGGGCGCCTGATTGCTTTGTCTCCGAACATGACGACTTAGCCATTCTCTCTACCGGACATGAACCCACCAAAAGGCAGTTTGACTTTATCAATGCCACTAGTGCCGCTACCGCCCAAGCGGCGTGGATGGCTGCCCAAATTCAGGCAACATATCCAGAGGCATGGCCTGAGACAATTCGTGGTCTGCTGGTGCACTCGGCGCAGTGGACCGACACCATGATGCGCCAATTTTTAACATCGGAGAATAAAACCGATTATGCTGGACTCTTGCGTATTTGTGGCTACGGAGTCCCGGATCTCGATCGTGCCCTAGCCTGTTACCGTAACAGTCTGACATTGATTGCCCAGGAAGAGATCCAGCCATACGACAGAAAAACGGATTCCAGCGGTTATCGCACAAAGGACATGCACCTGCATGAGTTGCCGTGGCCGAAGGATGTTTTGCTGTCGCTTGGAGAAACGCCGGTATCTCTTAGAATCACTTTGTCTTATTTCATTGAACCGGGGCCAGGCGAAGTCGGCTGGAAAGACCGGTACCGTTATGCGTCTCATGCGTTGCGTTT
>JAMOPE010000021.1 GCA_027064785.1 Geobacteraceae bacterium | reverse complement strand
GATGATGGTCACGGCAGGGAACGCTGGCATCAGCATATTTCTCCATTGCAGGAGTTAGCACCGGCAGGGATTGTTCTGTTGGGAGTTGCCAGTGATGAAGGGGTGAGGCGCAACCATGGACGCATCGGTGCCGCAAATGGCCCGGATGCTGTTCGACTGGCATTAGCAAATCTTGCATACCGGCAGAACACCCCCCTCTATGATGCTGGAACCATCTGCTGTGAGCAGGGGAATCTTGAAAGTGTGCAGCATGAACAGGCAGACAAAATTTGCCAGCTGCTTGAGCAGAGCCATTTTCCGCTCATTATCGGTGGCGGGCACGAAATTGCCTACGGCAGCTTTGTCGGGCTGGAACAATATTTATCTCAAGATCAAAAGAGCGACCCTATTGGAATCATTAATTTAGATGCTCACTTCGATTTACGCCATGCAGACCAAGCGACCTCAGGGACCCCTTTTCTGCAGATAGCCAACCATTGCCAGCGGAAGGAGATTCCCTTTCACTATCTCTGTCTGGGCATCAACGATACCGCCAATACCGAAACCTTGTTCACAACGGCGAAACAGTTAAAGGTTCAATACCTGCGTGATGAAGAACTCAACTACTGGCAGTTCGCACAAATTGAGCAACAGCTAAAAAACTTTATCCAACCTTGTCAGGCGATCTATCTGAGCATTGACCTTGATGTCCTCCCGGCAGCAACCGCTCCCGGTGTCAGCGCCCCGGCTGCTCGAGGGGTTTCACTGGATATTCTGGAATGGCTGCTGACAACGATTAAACAGGTCTCCGGTGAACGATTCAAACTGGCCGATATTGCCGAATATAACCCAGAATACGATATTGACGGTCGAACGGTCCGGGTTGCGGCACGCCTTTGTCACCTGATAACCAGAAAAGAGGAATTATGAATAATCGACTCGATACAACACGGCGGATCACAGCTCCGCACGGGTCCGAAATAACCGCTAAAAGCTGGCTCACCGAAGCTGCCATGCGAATGTTGATGAACAATCTCGATCCCGAAGTTGCCGAACGTCCGGAAGAACTGGTCGTCTATGGTGGAATTGGCCGTGCGGCCCGCAACTGGGAGTGTTACGACAGAATCATCGAAGTGCTGAAACGCCTCGAGAACGATGAATCGCTGCTGATACAATCAGGAAAGCCGGTTGGCGTATTTAAAACCCACCCCGACGCTCCCCGGGTATTAATCGCCAACTCGAATCTCGTCCCTCACTGGGCGAACTGGGAAACATTCAACCAGCTTGATCGTGAAGGATTGATGATGTACGGCCAGATGACTGCTGGATCATGGGTTTACATCGGTTCGCAGGGGATTGTTCAGGGAACTTACGAAACATTTATCGCCATCGCCAAGCAACATTTTGCCGGTGATCCCGCCGGGCGCTGGGTTCTTACCGGTGGCCTCGGCGGGATGGGTGGAGCTCAACCTCTGGCCGCCACGATGGCGGGATTCAATATGCTCGCCATCGAGTGTGACGAAACCCGGATCGATAAACGTCTCGAAACCGGCTATCTCGATGACAAAGCAACCGGGCTTGATGAAGCATTGAGCCTCATTGAAGACGCCAACCGTGACAAGCGAGCTATTTCAATCGGTCTTCTCGGTAACTGTGCTGAGATTCTGCCCGAACTGGTACGCCGTAATATCGTCCCCGATGTCTGTACCGATCAGACCAGCGCTCACGATCCGCTCAACGGCTACCTTCCTGAAGGGTGGAGCCTCGAAAAAGCCCAACAACTACGCCAGAGTGATCCGCAACAGGTGCTTGCTGCTGCCAATGTTTCAATAGCAAAGCACGTTAGGGCCATGCTCGAACTCCAGAAGAAGGGGGCAGCAACCGTTGATTACGGTAACAACATCCGTCAGGTTGCCTTTGAAGAAGGGATCACCGATGCCTTTGATTTCCCCGGCTTTGTTCCTGCCTATATCCGGCCACTGTTCTGCGAAGGAATCGGGCCGTTCCGCTGGGTTGCCCTCTCAGGAGATCCCGAGGATATCTACAAAACCGACGCCAAAGTAAAAGAGTTAATCCCCGATGATCCTCACCTTCACAACTGGCTCGATATGGCCCGTGAAAGAATTCAATTTCAGGGACTTCCTGCGAGAATTTGCTGGATCGGGCTAAAAGATCGCGCCCGACTCGGCGTCGCCTTCAATCAGATGGTTGCCAGCGGTGAGCTGAGAGCTCCCGTCGTTATTGGCAGAGATCATCTGGACTCAGGCTCAGTCGCCAGCCCCAACCGTGAAACCGAAGCAATGCAGGATGGTTCTGATGCCGTTTCTGACTGGCCGCTCCTCAATGCTCTCCTGTCAACATCAGGTGGAGCAACATGGGTCAGCCTTCACCACGGTGGAGGTGTCGGGATGGGTTTCAGTCAGCACGCCGGTGTCGTCATCGTTGCCGACGGCACCGATGCAGCCGAAAAACGGCTATCCCGGGTTCTGTGGAATGATCCCGGAACCGGGGTCATGCGTCATGCCGACGCTGGCTACCCACTCGCAATTGGCTGCGCTAAAGAACAAGGGCTTGATCTGCCCATGGTTGACTAAATCCCCCTTGCTCCCCCTTTAAAAAGGGGGAAGTTAATTTCTCGCCAGAATTTCAAGATAAAGGATAACTGTTATGTACACACTTGAAATCAATCCGGGTCACCTGACCCTCTCGCAACTGCGACGCGTGAATAGTGAGACCGTTCAACTGAGCCTCAATCCCGACTGCCTGACCGGAATTGCAGCAGCAACCGAAACGGTCCAGAACGTTATCGCCCAGGGACGCACCGTCTATGGCGTCAATACCGGCTTTGGTTTGCTGGCCAATACTCATATCCCGGATGACGAGCTGATACAACTGCAACGCTCTATCGTGCTTTCTCATGCCGCTGGAGTTGGGGAATTGATGAGCGAAGCAACCGTTCGACTGCTGATGGTTCTAAAAATCAACAGCTTGGCACGGGGCTATTCAGGAATCCGTCTCGAGGTCATCGAAGCATTGATTCAATTGGTCAATGCCGAAGTCTACCCGTGTATTCCACTGAAAGGATCGGTCGGCGCGTCGGGAGATCTTGCCCCCCTCGCCCACATGAGTACCGTCCTCCTTGGAGAAGGGGAAGTTCTTTATCGTGGCGAAAGATTCCCGGGTCAGCGGGGGCTGGAAATCGCCGATCTTGAGCCCTGCACTCTTGGGCCTAAAGAGGGTCTGGCATTGCTTAATGGGACACAGGCATCGACAGCCTTGGCACTACAAGGATTGTTTGCTGCCGAAGATCTGTTCGCCGCAGCAATTGTCAGCGGCAGCCTCAGTGTTGAAGCCGCATTGGGAAGTCGCAGTCCCTTCGATGAGCGAATTCATGCGATCAGCGGCCACCAGAGCCGGATTGATACCGCTGCCGCTTACCGTGAACTGCTTGATCACAGCCAGATTGAAGATTCACACCGTGCCTGTGAATCGGTTCAGGATCCCTATTCGCTGCGCTGTCAACCACAGGTGATGGGGGCGTGTCTGGAGCAGTTGCGTCATGCTGGCGGGGTTCTTCAGACCGAAGCCAACGCGGTTTCTGATAATCCACTGGTATTTGTCGCCGAAAATGACATCCTTTCGGGAGGGAATTTCCACGCTGAACCGGTCGCCATGGCCGCTGATAATATGGCGTTAGCTATTGCCGAAATCGGCTCACTCGCAGAACGCCGGATTGCTCTACTGATCGACAGTAATTTGAGCAAGCTACCACCGTTCCTCGTTGAAAAGGGCGGACTGAACTCAGGATTCATGATCGCTCAAGTTACGGCAGCATCACTTGCCAGTGAAAACAAAAGCTACGCTCACCCGGCATCAGTCGACAGTTTGCCAACCTCGGCAAATCAGGAAGACCACGTCTCGATGGCAACTTTTGCCGCCCGCAGGTTGAAAGAGATGGCTGATAACACCGCTGGGATACTGGCCGTTGAGCTTCTCGCAGCGTGTCAGGGGGTTGATTTCAGAGCACCGCTGCGAACGTCAAAGAAACTTGAAGCCGCGAAAAAACTCCTGCGGGATGAAGTTCCCTTTTATGCTCAGGATCGCTATTTTGCTCCAGACATAGAACGGGCGAAAAAACTTGTTCAATCCGGTCTTTTCGCCCGTTTTGTCACTGAAGAGGTGTTACCAAGCAGTAAAAAAGAGGCATTCTAAACAGCATTACGTTCTTCCTGCGGAAATAATTCTTCAAATACCTCTTTGACCGTTGAAATTTTATCTGCTTTCCAGGCATTACTGCCACAGAAAACCAGACCGGTTTCGATATCACCTTTTTGTGAGCGATCAAGGGCGTGGACAATACAAAAACGTTCACGATTCTCACGATAGGCACATTTCTTCAGGCAGGCTGACGGACAATAAACATCAAGATCAACATCCCGCTGGCGGACTTTATCAATATGTTTTTTGATTGCCCGACCTGGTAATCCTGCCGGACTCATGATTAATCCGATATCGTCTTTGGTGCAATCGAGGTAGGCTTGCTTAAAGGCATCATCAGCATCACACTCTTCAGTGACAACAAATCGGGTTCCCATCTGGACACCATCGGCACCCTGCTCCAGA
>JAMOPE010000020.1 GCA_027064785.1 Geobacteraceae bacterium | reverse complement strand
GTTTCCGCCGGTATCGAAGGACGCCCGCTGGAAACAATTTCAAAAATGCATCCACGGATGGTTTCCGGACTGCTTGAAAATGAACATCCCCAGACCATCGCTCTGATTCTGTCGACTCAGAAAGAAGATCACACCAGCCGGATTTTATCCGAACTGCCAGACGATTTACGTGGCGATGTAATGTACCGGATCGCCAAGATTGACAATGTTTCTCCCGATGTTATCAGCCAGATTGAAGAAGCGTTACAGCGTGAGGTTGGCGTCGTAGTCGGCAAGGATCGCAAGCAGGTTGGTGGGATCGATAAGGTTGTGGAAATCCTCGGCAAGATGGACAAAGGAGCCGATCAGGTTATCTTAACAAGTATCGAAGCGGCTGACCCCGACATGGCCGAAGAAATTCGCCGACGGATGTTCACCTTCGAAGATCTGGCAATGATCGATGGCCGCGGCATGCAGGCGATTCTCCGCGAGGTCAGCACCGACATGCTGACTTTGGCACTGAAGACTGCCAGCGACACAATTAAAGAGAAAATTTTCAGCAATATTTCACAGCGTGCCGCCGACATGATCGCAGAAGATCTTGAAGCGATGGGTCCACGCAAGCTGTCTGAAGTTGAAGCGATGCAGATGGAAGTTGTCAAAGTTGCCTTGAAACTCGAAGAGGAAGGGACGGTTGTTATTCCTGGAAGGGGCGGCGGTGGCGATGAACTTGTCTAAAATTTATCGCGGTGACGAAGCCAACGGACTCAGGGAATTCGAATTCCGCTCTTTCGGTGAGACCGACCCAAGTTCTCCTCTTGAAGGGGATGGGTTTGTCAAAGGTTCAGTTGTCGCTCCACCGGTTGTGAATGCCGCAACCCCGGTGTCAGCAGTTTCTGAAAAGGATCTCGAGGACGCCTATGCCCGTGGACGTCAGGAAGCTTTTGACCAAGCGGCAAAAGATCTGGAATCGGCAGCTCAGGCTCTGGCAACAGCTGCTGAAGAGATCAATCGATTACGTGACTCTCTGGCTAAGAACAGCAGCCAAGATATGTTGCGCCTGGTGATGACGGTTGCCGAACAGATTATCCGTCGTGAAGTCTCTGCCGACCCTCAGGTGGTTCTGAATATTATCGAAACAGCACTGCAATCTTCCGTTCGCAGCGATCAATACCGGATTCGGGTCAGCCCGGAAGATCTGGAGCAGGTCACAAAACAGAAGCCGCTGTTTTTAGCAAGTGTCAGTGGGTTGAAAAATGTGAGTATCGAAGCCGATCCGGCAATTTCACGTGGCGGGTGTCGGGTCGATTCTGATCTGGGCGAAGTCGATGCGACAATTGAAACTCAGCTTGAGTCGATTCAACAGGCTTTGAGCGAAGCGATAACGGATGTCGGATGATCGATCTGGTTGAACGGATAAAATCAGTCAATCCACTGAAGGTGAGTGGCAAGGTGATCCAGATTGTCGGTCTGATCGTTGAAGGGTATTGTCCGTCAGCAACGGTTGGAACTCTCTGTCGGCTGATTCCGCTGGGTGGGGGTGAGCCGATCCCTGCTGAAGTCGTCGGTTTTCGTGATTCCCGCGCACTCTTAATGCCGTTGGGAGAATTACGCGGTCTCGGACCCGGAAGTTTGATTCAGGTGGTACGTGACAGCGCATCTTTACCTGTCGGTGAGCATCTGCTTGGCCGGGTTATTGACGCCCTCGGTCAGCCGCTTGATGAACGTCCGCTCGCCAAGTGTGAAGAAGAGTGCCCCCTCTATGCCCTCCCTGCCAGTCCCATGGCACGTAAGCCGATTGTTGAACCTCTTGATCTGGGAGTTCGGGCCATCAACGGCCTGTTGACTTGCGGTCTGGGACAACGGATGGGCATCATGGCGGGCTCGGGTGTCGGTAAAAGTGTTCTGCTGGGAATGATGGCAAAACACACTCAGGCGGATATCAATGTGATCGCGCTGATCGGTGAGCGGGGACGTGAGGTGCGGGAATTTATCGAACGCGATCTCGGTCCCGAAGGGTTGGCACGCTCGGTGGTGATTACTGCGACGTCTGACCAATCACCATTACTGCGGATGCGTGGTGCTTTTGTTGCGACGACTATTGCCGAATATTTTTGTAATCAGGGAAAGAATGTTCTGTTGCTGATGGATTCGGTGACCCGTTTTGCGATGGCGATGCGTGAGGTCGGCCTTGCGATTGGTGAGCCGCCGACAACTAAAGGTTACACCCCGTCGGTGTTTGCCACGCTCCCCAAACTGCTGGAGCGGGCGGGCAGTTTCAAGGGAAAAGGGAGCATCACCGGGCTTTATACCGTTCTGGTTGAAGGGGACGATATGAATGAACCGATCGCCGATGCTGTTCGCTCTATTCTTGATGGGCATATTGTCTTATCCCGTGATCTGGCGGCCCGCAATCACTATCCTTCCATCGATATCCTCCGGTCAGCCAGTCGGGTCATGCGCGATATTGTCAGCGCTGAACATAGTCAATTGGCAGGTCGGGTCCGGGAAATTCTCGCAACCTATAAAGAGGCTGAGGATCTGATCAATATCGGGGCTTATGTTGAAGGAAGTAACGGCAAGATCGATTACGCAATTTCTCAGATTGAGGAGATTATCGATTTCCTCCGTCAGGGGATGAATGATGCGGTCGATCTGGATTCAACCATCGCAGAGTTGACAGCCCTGCTTCAGGATCGACGTCAGGGGGCGCGGTAAACGATGGCGGGAAAATTTAAACTTCAATCGGTTCTCAACTACCGTCAGTCGCTCGAAGATCAGGCGCAGCAGGTGTTAACGGCAAGTTTGCAGCGGCAGAAAGAGCTTGAAGGGACGTTGACCGGTCAGCAACAGACGCTGGATAAAGCCGATATCGAATTAAAACAGCGCCAGCAGGATGGGATGACGATTGCCGAGATCGATCTTTATGAATCACAGATTTATCACTGCCGCCGGACGATTGAGGATATTCAACAGCGCCTTCAACGCCTTGAGCGGCGGATTGAAGAGGAACGAAAAGAACTTCTTCATGCAGCACGTGAGCGACAGGTGCTGGAAAAACTGAAAGATAAACAAGAGGCTGAATATCAGCAGGAACTCTCCCGCCAGGAACGGGTGATGCTGGATGAAATCAGTTTGCAGAATAAAGGGAAAAAACCATGACCCTGAAAACGTCACTGATCCTATTATTGCTCCTTCTCTGCTCTTCTGTGGCGTTTGCCGCTGAAACCGGCTTGGTCAACGAGGATCAGATTACCTCGGTTGAAGAGCGGCGGATACTGGTGTCTATCGAGGATGAGTACGCCAAGCTGAGTGATCGTGAAAGTAAAATCGACAGCCGTGAAATGGAGCTAAAGACCCTGGAGATGGAAGTCGATAAGAAGCTCGCAGCGATGCAACAGTTACGAAATGAGCTGGTCAAACTTCTCGACCGCAAAGACGCCACTGAAAATGAACGAATTGCCCAGCTGAGTAAAATCTACGAGAAGATGACCCCTCAGAAAGCCGGTGTTTTGATCAAAGCTCTCGATTACCAGCTGGCGGTTGATTTGCTGCTGGGGATCAAGAAAAAGACTGCAGGAAAGATTCTTGACAGCCTTGACCCTGAAACAGCGACAGAATTGAGTAAGGCTTTTACCGAAATACCGGTGAAGGATAAATCGGGATACTGAAAAATCCCGAATAAACACAGACGAAAGGAGGTGAAAGATATGGATGCATTATTGACGATCAATGCAGGAACTCAAGCGGCTGATGCGATCAGCCCGGCAAAAGGACCTCGGACGCACGAAGAGCAGTTTGGCAAGGTGTTAAACCGAAAACGTAACGAACATCGGCCGGAAAAAAAATCTGCTGAAAAATGTACCGAACCTGCTAAACGGTTGGAGCAAAAAAAGACTGTTGCTCATCAGCAGGCGACTGAACCGCAACAAGCTTCGGTTGAACAACCTGAGGCGGAGAACAGCGTTGCCGTTGCCGAGGGTGAAGAGACTCCTCAGGTTGCTGAGGAATCGGCGCTATTTTCACAGGTTGAGGTTGTGACTGACGGTGAAATAGAAACTGTCGATAGCGATGCTCAGTTGGTCGAACAGGTTGATGCTCTCGAAGTTTCAGTCGATGACAGTGATTCGGAAAAGGCTGAAGAGGTTGCAGCCTTGGAACAGTCGGTTATTTCCTTGCCCTTACAACAGCCTTCTGAGACGGTTGTGGAACAGGCCGCGGTCGCTGCAGTTGAACCACAGCAGCAAGTTGTTATGGCGACTCAAAGTCGGGTTGCTATGCTTCAGGAAGAACAACCGCCGGCTGGTGCGACTGTTGCCGCACTGGAAAGTGATAGCGATGTTGCTTTGACTGTGAAACAGACGATTGTAAAACCGGAGACCGAAGAGGTTGTTGAACAGACGACTGATGCCGGTGAAAAAGTTGATCCACGCTTTGCTGCACTTCTGAAACCGCGGGCCGAAAAGCCGGTGGCTCAGCCACTGAGAGACGCTGCTCAATTGCACGGTCCCAAGGTTGAGGGTCAGCAGGTTGAAACGGTGACACTGCCGACAGTTGAAGGTCTTGAGGTGAAGCAAACGGTTGAACCCTCTCAGTTGGCGGGTCTTTCGGCCAAAGAGGTTCTGGAACAATTGG
>JAMOPE010000019.1 GCA_027064785.1 Geobacteraceae bacterium | reverse complement strand
AGAGGTGGGGGAAACAACGAATTCCCGCAATGATCTGCAAGAACTCTTTGAGCAGATTATTGATTCGATTGTTCAGTCGACGGGAGTTGAAGTCGCATCATTGATGTTACTGAAGGATGATGGTCGCCTCCATATTGCTGCTGCTCACGGGTTGTCAAAAAAAATTGCCAGTTCTGTTCGAGTGGCAACCGGTGAAGGAATTTCGGGGCACGTTCTGGCAACAGGGGAACCGGTTCTGGTTCCGAATATTGATCAGGATAGCCGTTTCGAAAGCCTCAACCGCGGGCAGCGCTACAAAAACCAGTCGTTACTATCGGTCCCTATCTATGTCCGTGATGAGATGGTTGGCGTTATTAACGTCAACAACAAGACGTCCGGTTATCCTTTTGACCTTGAAGATCAGAACTTACTTGTTGTGATTGCAAATCAGGTTTCGCTGGCAATCGAAAACTTTGAGCTGGTGAATAATCTGCGCCGACAGGCACTGGTGCTCGAGCGGGCCAACGAAGATCTGGTGCGGGTTAACCGTGCAAGAACCCGGCTGGTTTGTAATCTTTCCCACGAGCTGAAAACTCCTCTCACCTCGATCCTTGGTTATATTGATCTGTCCATTTCTTTCTTTGATAAACTCTCAACCGAGGAACTCAAGGATAATCTTGTTCAGATCCATGGTGAAGGCAAGCGGTTAGAAAAACTGATTACCGGAATGTTGCGGCTCTTTTCGATTGAATCCGAGCGTGAGGTCTGGCGCTGGAAATCATTTGGAGTCCCGTGGTCGATAGCTGATGCTGTTCAGTATTACAGTAGGAAAATGGATGCCCGGAAGCTGGAAACTGAGATTGATATCCAGGACGACCTCCCTGAGATCTATGGCGACCCCGAAAAGTTCGGCATGGCATTCAATTCGCTGATTGACAATGCCGTGAAATTTAACCGTGATGGTGGCACGATCCGCATCAAAGCGGAGTCTAAGGTTTATGAGGATCTGGACTACGTTTATCTGCAGGTTTTTAACGATGGCCAGACGGTTCCAACGCAGGCACTCGAAACAATTTTTGATTCATATACCCAGTTGGGTGATATCGATACCGAAAAACCTCATGGAGTCGGGATCGGTTTGGCCTTGGTCAAAGTGGTTATTGACCGGATGAAGGGTGATGTTTTTCTTGAAGAGGTTCCGGATGAAGGTACCTGCTTCGGTTTGCTGTTGCCAACCGAAGAAACCTACAATGCATTGAAGAGTTGATCTATGAATAACGCAAATGTTCCAGCTGGGTTCCGTTTTGCGGGGCTCGCCAGTGGGATTAAGAAATCGGGTAAACTTGATTTAGCACTAATCGTTTCGGATGCTCCTGCTAATTGTGCCGGAGTCTTCACCCAAAACAAGGTGATCGCCGCACCGTTACTGATCACGAAACCGAAAATTGCAAATGGGACGTGTCAGGCAATTCTGGTGAATAGTGGTAATGCCAATGCGTGTACCGGGGCTGCCGGTCTGGAGGTCGCAGAACAAACCTGTACTTTGATGGCTGGGGAGTTGTCAATTTCTACGGATCTCGTTGCAATTGCTTCTACCGGTGTTATCGGCGAGTTGTTACCTCTCCAGCCTTTCATTGATGCCATTCCTAAATTGGCTGAATCTTTGTCGGTTGATCGGGCACAAACTGTTGCCGATGCAATGATGACGACCGATGCCTTCTCAAAAGTTGCAACGGTTGTCGAACCGGGTGAACAACAATATAAACTCATCGGGCTGGCCAAAGGGGCGGGGATGATTCACCCCAATATGGCCACGATGCTTGGATTTGTCTGTACCGATGCTCAGGTTGATCCCGAGTTGCTCGATTCTGCTCTGAAACAGGCGGTGCAGAAAAGTTTTAATTCCATTACTGTCGATGGTGATACCTCAACAAATGACATGGTTCTGGTTCTGGCTAATGGAGCCGCTAATTCTCCAACAATCAAACCGGGGACCCGTGAAGCAGATGTTTTTGTCTGTCATCTGGAACGGGTGCTTCTTGATCTTGCCAAAATGATTGTTCGTGATGGTGAGGGGGCAACAAAGCTGGTTGAAATCAACGTTGTGGGTGCGGCAAGTGAAGAGGCAGCCAGAACAGCAGCTCGATCTGTTGCGACATCATCACTGGTTAAAACTGCTTTTTTTGGAGAAGATGCGAACTGGGGACGGATTATTGCGGCGGTTGGTTATTCGGGGATCGATGTTGATCAGTCTTTGATTGATATTCGTTTTAATGATGTTCCCGTAGCAGAAAAAGGGCTGGCTCTCGGGGTTGAACAGGAGGCCGAAGCGACAAGAGTTTTGCAGCTTGATGAATTTGTTGTGACAATTGATTTGCATCAAGGCAAAGCTGAGTCACGTTATTATACTTCAGATCTTAGTTACGAATACGTGAAGATCAACGCCGATTACCGCACCTGATTTTTTACCATGTTTAAACGGATTATTCTTATTGTTCTGGATGGGGTCGGGGTCGGGGCTCTCCCTGATGCCGGAAAATACGGTGATCAGGATGCTGCTACTTTACAGCATGTTGCCTCTACTGTTGGTGGTTTGCAGCTCCCGCAACTCGAACACTTGGGGCTTGGTCGGATTGCCGATATCAAAGGTGTCACCACGGTTGCTTCTCCGGCAGGTTGCTGGGGGAAGATGGTTGAGAAAAGTGCCGGCAAGGATTCAATTACCGGTCACTGGGAGTTAACGGGGATCGTTCTTGATCAGCCGTTTGCTGTTTACCCCAACGGATTCCCCGCTGCGATTATTAATGACTTTATTGCAGTAACCGGTTTTCACCCTTTAGGGAATATCGCCGCTAGCGGAACAGAAATCCTCAAAACGCTTGGCGAGGAACATCTACGGACCCGCCAGCCGATCATTTATACCAGCAGTGATTCGGTTTTTCAGATTGCTGCACATGAAGATATTTTTCCACCCGAACAGTTATATTTGCTGTGTCGGCAAGTGGAAAAACTTTTGCAGCCGTACAATATCTGCCGGGTTATTGCCAGGCCCTTTAGAGGAACCTGTGCTGCCGATTTTTACCGTACTTCCGGACGTCACGATTTCCCCAAAAAGCCTTTGGGCGAAACGGTTCTCGATAAGTTACTGCTGGCTAGCATTCCAACTGTTGGAATCGGTAAGATAGGTGACCTGTTTGCCGGTCGGGGATTGTCAGATTCTTATCCAACGACTGATAACACCGATGGAATGAGAAGAACATTGCAGGTCCTTGAAGAACACGGTCGAGGTCTTGTCATGGTAAATCTGGTCGATTTTGATATGCTTTATGGACACCGGTTGGATAGTGTCGGCTTTGCCGGGGCGTTACATGAGTTTGATCGTTGGCTTTCAACATTATATGATCAACTGATGCCTGATGATCTGTTGATTGTGACGGCAGATCATGGCTGCGACCCCACAACGCCGGGAACAGATCATAGCCGGGAGCATGTCCCGCTGCTGGCGTGGTCTCCGGCAATGAAATCTTCTATCGATTTAAAAATTCGACAGTCCTTTGCCGATGTCGGAGCAACCATCGCCGAGAATTTTCACGTGCCTTTGGCAACGGGTCAAAGTTTTCTTGACGAGCTTGAAGGTGTTATTGCTTGTTGACTCAATAAAGGGGTGTAATTATGAAAAGAATATTTTTGTTACTGGTATGTCTGATGGTCAGTGTCTCATTTGTTTACGCTGCTGAACTGCAAGTTGCTGATGGAACCATCACGACTGCTATTGAAAACCAGATGCCAGTTGATCGAATTGAGTCTTATCGTGCTGATTTTGGTAAACTCTACTGTTTTACCCGGATTGTCGGGGCTCAGGACAATACTGAGGTTACTCATGTCTGGTATTATGAAGATGAAGAGATGGCACGGGTCACATTGTCGATTGGCTCGGCTGATTGGAGAACCTACTCCTCTAAGCGTTTCCTTCCTCAATGGGCGGGACATTGGAAAGTTGTGGTTCTTGATAGTGACCAGAACGTGATTGGTGAAATTCCCTTTGTTCTGGAGTAGTCGAAAATCATGAAAGGATAAACACGAAGGGCGACTCCAATGGGTCGCCCTTCGTGTTTTAACTGTGTAATATGTGTACTTATTTTTTTGCTTTTTTTGTTGCCCTGGCCTTTGCCAGATTTTCAGCTAATCCGCGATCAATCGCCATCTTCCGCCGACTTTCTGAATAGTTCTTTGCCGCGAGTGATTGGCTGCGGGGAATATCAAATTGCTTACGATATTCGCTTGCGGTCATGTCGTGAGATGTTTTGAGGTGGCGGGACAGAGTTTTGAAGCCTTTTCCACACAGCATGCAATAGATTTTATCTTTACCGAAGGCTTTTTTTCTACTGACAGCTGGAGTATCGGCAGCAGGTTCGGTTGCTTCTGCTGTTTCGCCCTTTTCCAGCGCTGTTAATGCTGAATGGACCTCATTCAACTCTGCAATCAGTTCTTCCTTGGACATTGGTGTTGTCGATGCGTGGGCTGCAATAATATCTGCTGCCATTTCCATGATGTTTGCCATGCGATTTTTCTCCTGTCAGGTTGGACTGCTATCTGAATTTATAGAAATTCCCCCCTGCTTCATAAGTCATGAACATTCTTAGAATATA
>JAMOPE010000018.1 GCA_027064785.1 Geobacteraceae bacterium | reverse complement strand
ATTGTACGGCAACCGGTGTATCCCATCCCAGAACGTAAACCACCGATCAATTGGTGGATATTATCGGAAAGTGGCCCGCGGTAAGGAACCCGTCCTTCAATCCCTTCGGGAACAAGTTTGACATCCTGCTCGCCCGACTGGAAGTAGCGATCTTTACTCCCCTTCTTCATGGCCCCGAGGCTGCCCATCCCCCGATACGATTTATAGGTGCGCCCCTGATAAAGGATCATCTCACCGGGAGATTCCTCCGTTCCGGCAAACAAAGATCCGATCATAATAATATCGGCTCCGGCAACAATCGCTTTGGGAAGATCACCCGAAAATTTGATACCACCATCGGCAATCAACGGGATCCCGGCAGCATGGGTAATTTTAGCGACATTTTGAATAGCCGAAATCTGCGGCATACCAACCCCGGCAACGACCCGGGTGGTACAGATTGAACCCGGCCCGATCCCGACTTTAACGGCATCAACACCGATATCGATCAACGCCTTGGCTGCGGCTCCGGTCGCGATATTCCCCGCCATCAACTGAACCTCGGGGAAATCCTTCCGCAGCTGAGCGATTGTATCGATCACGCCCTGACTATGGCCGTGAGCAGTATCAACAACCAGCAGGTCAACACCTGCTTCAACTAATGCAGAAGCACGCTCATCAAGATCGGCACCAACACCGACAGCAGCGCCAACCCGCAAACGCCCCAGATCGTCTTTACACGAATTCGGATATTTGCGAACTTTTTCGATATCTTTGATGGTGATCAGACCTTTAAGGACGAAGTCATCATCGACAACTAGTAATTTTTCAATCCGGTGTTCGTGCAGATGATATTTTGCCTCTTCCAGAGTCGTTCCCGGAGGAACCGTCACCAGGTTATCCTTGGTCATGACGTTGGCAATTGCCTGTTCAAGATTGGTCTCAAAACGCAGATCACGATTGGTCATAATCCCGACAAGTTTGCCGTTTTTCGTCACGGGAACACCGGAAATCCGGTATTTTTTCATCACTGCGAGAGCTTCAAAAATTTTCTGATCAGGGCCCATTGTGATCGGATCGACAATCATCCCGCTCTCCGATTTTTTGACCTGATCAACCTCAGTCGCCTGAGATTTTGGACTCATATTCTTGTGGATTATCCCCAGGCCCCCTTCGCGGGCCATCGCGATTGCCGCCCGTGATTCTGTAACCGTATCCATTGCAGCGGAAAGAAGCGGGATGTTCAGGGTGATTTTTTTTGTTAACTGAGTGGTCAGGTCAACCTCTTTGGGTAAAACCTGAGAGTGTGCGGGGACCAGCAGAACATCGTCAAACGTTAAACCTACAGGAATTTCAGCATCTTGCATGACTGCTCCTTCAGCAAAGGGGGGAGGATATTTTTAACCGCTGAATCTATTCAAAATAGGGTGGCAAGTCAATCATTTACGGCGTTTCCCCAAAAGAAAAACGCCGTAAGAAATATCCACTATTTACCCCGTAATAAGTACGCTTCGATAAAAGCATCAAGGTCGCCGTCAAGAACCGCGTCGGTGTTCCCAGTCTCGTAGCCGGTGCGATGATCCTTGACCATCCGGTAAGGATGAAGGACATAAGAGCGGATTTGGCTACCCCAGCCGATGTCCTTCTTTTCCTCAGAGAAAGCTGCCGCCTCCTCTTCTTTCCTCCGGATTTCCTGCTCATAAAGGCGTGCCTTCAATTGCTTCATTGCCGTGGCACGGTTATTATGCTGAGACCGCTGATTCTGACAAGCGACAACAATCCCCGAAGGGATATGAGTAATCCGAATCGCCGAGTCGGTTTTATTGATGTGCTGCCCACCGGCACCACTGGCACGGAAGGTATCAACCTTGATGTCTTTTTCCTCAATTTCAATATCGATCGAATCATCAAGTTCGGGGAAAATAAACACCGAGCAGAATGAGGTATGGCGGCGAGAGTTGGCATCAAACGGTGAGATCCGAACCAATCGATGAATCCCGCTCTCCGATTTCAGATAACCGTAGGCGAACGCACCTTCAACGGTAAATGTTGCCCCTTTCAATCCGGCATCATCCCCCGGTTGATATTCTGTAAACTCAGTTTTAAATCCCTTACGTTCACAATAACGAAGATACATCCGCAGCACCATGTCGGCCCAATCCTGAGCCTCGGTTCCACCAGCACCGGCATTGATGCTGAGGGTTGCATTGCTGGCATCGTGTTCCCCTGACAACATCCGGGCAAACTCCATCCGATCAATCAGCTTTTTCAGATCAGGAAGAAGGGTGTTGACCTCGTTCAAGGTCTCTTCATCGCCGTCTTCTTCACCTAATTCGATCAGAACTTGAATATCATCAAGTTGTTGTTTGGTCGAAACACAATCCTCAACAATTTTTTTCAAAGAGGTATGTTCTTTCAAACGCTCCTGGGCCTGCTCACCACGATCCCAAAAGTCAGGTTTGGCAATCTCCGCTTCGAGTTCGGCAACACGCTCCTGTTTCGCTGGAACGTCAAAGATACCTCCATAATTCCTGAAGTTTTTCCTGCAATTCTTTGACGGTTTCCTTTGGCTCACGAAACATCTGATTCTCCTGAATATGAAGGGTCTCTATTTATACGGATTAGCCGATAAGTATAACTGAACAATCATAAAAAAACAGCGTAGAATAAAAAATCGACCAACCTTTTCAGGGTCAGCCGATTTCAGAAAAAAGAGATTGAAGGTATTCACCAATTTATGTTGTCTCTGGAATCCCTTTTTCGACAGCGGTGTTCTGTCCTGCCCGCCAGTTAAAAAAGAAAATAACAACCAGACCTGCCAGGCCAAGACCGTGAATCAACCAGGTGGTCGGCCAAAGCATCGCTCCAGCAGCAGCGAGAGTCAGAAGACGGAAAACGATATTTAGCCGTGACTCCATGTAACCTTCTATCCCCGCCGCAAATGCATACATCCCAAATAGAGCGAAGAAGAAAATTCCGAAAACTTCATGCCACTCCCCGCCAACAAATGGCGTATAGGCGAACAGTAAAGGAACAATATACAAACCTTTGGCAATTTTCCACGACTGAAAACCGGTTTCCATCGGTTTTGTTCCGGCAATTGCTGCACCGGTAAAAGCAGCCAATGCAACCGGTGGAGTAACGTTTGAATCCTGACTTAACCAGAAAACAATCAGGTGAGCCGACAACAGTGCATACATCAAAACCGATTGGCTCAACATCGATTCACGGACTGCACTGATCAGGTCAACGGGCACAGCATCAATAATAGCCCTTGCTGCATCGTGAGCCATCGGACTACCAATCTCCGCCAGATGTTCGGGGGCCGCCAGCATAAAAATCGCCTTTGCTGTCTCACTGACCTGTCCGTTTGCCAGAGCATCAACCAGCATACCGTCGGCAATCAAGCCGTGTAATGCCGGAGCCGATAACGTTCCGAGAACAATATAGGCCGCCGTAACCGGCAGTCCCATCCCCAGTACCAGTGATGCCAGAGCCACCAGTAAAATTGCAATAATCATGCTGTGACCCGCCCACTGGGTGATCATCAGGGAGAACGTATTCCCGACCCCGGCAGTCGCAATAACATTGACAATCAATCCGACAGCACACAGCAGGATCGCTGTCATCACCATATTCTGAGCACCGAGGGCCATCGCTTCGATAATCTCTTTGATCCCCATTTTATTGGCACTGAACCACGACGAAACAACGACAGCAACGATGCTGATTCCCGCCGCATAGGTTGGAGTAAAACCATAGATCAAGAGGGCAATGAGAACCCCGATGGGCGCAAGAAAAACAACCCCGCCCTTCTTCAACACTTCAATTGCTGAAATACGTTCATCATCAACGGCAGTAACGTAGCTCCTTTTTGCTTCAATCCGTACAAAAAAACCAACCGCTGCAAAGTAAAGTATTGCCGGCAAAATACTCACCAGAACAATGGTGTTGTACGAAATCTGTGTGTACGTTGCCATAATGAATGCACCGGCACCCATAATCGGCGGCATCAACTGGCCACCGGTTGAAGCCGCTGCTTCGGTTCCAGCTGCAAACTTTGCCGGGAAACCGGCTTTTTTCATCAGAGGGATGGTGATAACTCCGGTCGAAGCGGTATTTGCAACCGCAGAACCGGAGATTGTCCCCATTAACCCCGACGCCATAACCGCCACCAGACCCGGCCCACCGACAAAACGTCCGGCAACCGAACGGGCCAGATCGATGACAAACTCTCCAGCACCCGAGCGCAACAGAAAGGCACCAAAGAGGATAAACATAAAAACATAGGTTGAGGAAATCCGCGCAATGGTTCCAAAAAGAGCATCATCACCGTACACACTGCGGAACAGAATCGTTTCAGCTGTCAGCCCGGCAAATTTAAACACACCGGGGACAAACCGTCCCCACCAGCCAACATAGGTTAACGCAATGATAATCAAAACCGGGATAAACCACCCGGCAACCCTGCGGGTAAATTCAAGGGCACAAACGATCAGGACGACACCAACGACCCATTCCGTAACCGACAAACTTACTCCACGGGCGTAAATGGCATCTTCCATCGCAATCATATAGACAGCTGACCCGGCCGCCGTTAATCCAAGGGCAATATCGGAAATACGCCACGCAATCCTGCCCTCTTTTTTCAGAGGATAAACAACCGCT
>JAMOPE010000017.1 GCA_027064785.1 Geobacteraceae bacterium | reverse complement strand
TTGTGCTTCGCGATCAGCTTTTCACCATTAAGGTAGCGATTGATATAGTCTGCTGCCTCATGGCCTTGACCGATCGCATGGGTGAGTAGACCCGGTTTGACGGTATCACCGATAGCGAAGATTCCTTCTGCTTTAGTCAGCTGGCCGCATTCATCGATCGCTGCCATCCCGCGTTCATCAAGCCATTCGCGAGGGACATAGCTGAGGTCGGGGCGCTCCCCGATGGAGATGATGATGGTATCAGCTTCGAGCAGTCGGCCATCTTTCGTGTGCAGCCCTTTTTCATCAACCTTTTCAGTGAATGCTGGCCACTCGATTTTCCCACCCAGTTGTTCAAAGTGATCAATTTCTTTTTTAAATGCGGCCGGGCGCTGAATGTCGATAGCTGTGACCTGCTTTGCCCCTCTGGCGTAGGCTGCGAGACAGACATCCATCCCGGCATTACCGGCCCCGATGACAACAACTTTTTCACCGATAGGTGGGTTTTCTCCATTGTTGAATGCTTTGAGAAACTCCAGTCCTTTGACCAGTCGTTCGTGACCGGGGAAGGGAATAACCACCGGAGTATGCGCACCCGAAGCGATGACAATGGCATCGTAATCATTCTGCAGAGTTTGAAACAGTTCGCTATCGACCGGAGTATTGGTTTTGATCTCAACACCTAATTGCTTAATCCTCTCAATTTCTGTTTTTAGCGAATTTGCAGGTAGGCGGTCGGTCGGGATGACCTGCCGCAGCTTGCCGCCGACTTCTTTATCGGCTTCAATCACGGTCGCTGTGTGACCGTGTAAACACAGGTGCCACGCTGCCGATAATCCACCGGGTCCGCCACCGATCACGGCAACTTTTTTGCCGGTCGCCGGTTTTGGTTCGGGTGATTTAGCGTCGAGAGAAAGTTTTCCTAGCTCCGGCATTGAAATGGGAAGATCAATGAACTGCCGGGTACACGCATCCATACATGGGTTGGGACAGACCTCACCACAGACGCTACCGGGAAATGGTGAGTAGTTGAGGACCAGTTCAATGGCCTCTTTGTGTTTTCCCTGACGCAGCAGGTTGATCCGGTCCTGGGTTGGAATTGACGATGGACATGCCGACTCACACGGAGCACAGAAAGCTTTGTTCTGCCAGTGAGGAATCTTGAGACGATCCTCTCCGATGTTCACCAGCCCGGCAACGTGGGTATAATCATCGTTGACCAGACCACCGAAAATGCCGTTGTCTTCCACCCATGTATTGAGGCGGAATTCACGCATCGTCGGGCGCATGCTGTGGCGTAGTTTTCTCTCTTCATTGCTCTTGGCAATCACCTTGCGCCACTGACTGAAGTCGGTCAGTTGATCGAGGTGCTGGGGTTTCTCAATGTTTTCAAGAAAGACCGGCAGCCCGTTATTCAGAAAGTCGATGTCGGCATCATTGAGCTCAAGCATCCAGACATCTTCAGGAAGATTTTTGACGGGTCCGCGGACGTAGATTGTGCCGCCAACCATTCCCATGCAGCTGCGATCACCTAAAACAGAATCGTGTTCCTCGCAATCGATACCGCAGATGATTGCTGTGCCGCCGCCCATGAATTCAAAGGAGAAGGAGCCGGTGTTCTTCAGGACCCACAACTCCGGGGCAGGGAACGCGGGATCGTGTTTCATCAATGATCCGGAGCGGGTTCCGACCCGGCCGGCAACAAAGATTTTTCCGCTGGCAGCACAGTGGGCCGTGGTGTCACCGCTGTCACCTTTAATAATCAGTTCAGCACCGGCATTCAACCAGCCGGCGTCGGCAGGAGTCGATCCTTCAACAACGATCCGTGTGCCACCCAGGCCGAAAGCCCCGATCCGTTGTCCCGGATTCTTGACGGTAAATTTAAGCGGTTTGTCTTCATCCGCCCATAGTGGGCCACCAATGTCGTGGTGTCCCGAAGAGGTGATTTCAAATTCTGTTTCGCCCTGTTCCAGAGCACTGTAGATTTTTTTCAGCAGGTCCTGTGTCGAAATCCGGACTTTGCTGTCGTTGAAACCCGATATTTTGGCTGCCATTCTAGAATTCTCCGTGAAAAATAAGGTTCAAGGACCAAGGATTCGGGATCAAGTTAAATTCAAAACCTTGGACCTTGAACCTTGTTCCTGTCTTTTCAACACACATGCTGGATATTCAAGCGCTCAGCAATGGCTCGATCTGTTGAGATCAGTGCATCGGCGCGACCAACCGGAAGAGATGAGTTACCAATCGGTGCCATCAGCTTTTTCAGCTCCTGATCCATCGCAAGGAAATAGTTGACGATGTTTTGAGCAACCTTCTCGGGGTCAAGGCGATGAACCAGCGGTTCTTCCTGAGTGGTAATCCCTGTCGGACACAGCCCGGTGTTGCAGGCGTTGCAGCGACCGAGGTCGTTACCGATACAGCCGGCCATCTGCAAAATCAGCTTACCGGTGAAGACACCGTTGGCACCAAGACAGATCATCTTGAACGCATCTGCTGCCAAATCTCCGGTTTTACCGAGGCCGCCAGCGGCCCAGAGAGGAATTTGTCCCTGCCGTCCCTGTGAAACAGCCGCCAGATAGCAATCACGCAGTTTGCTGGCGATGGGGTGGCCGGTATGGTCAAGGCTGACCTCGTGTGCGGCACCGGTTCCACCGTCAATGCCGTCGAGAAAGAAGCCGCCGACGATATTATAAGGATCGCGGACCAGGTTATTGAAAACGCTAACGCTGGTTGCTGAAGCGGCAACTTTAATGGCAACGGGAACACGGAATTTAAATGCCGCATTCATCGACAGGAACATCTTCTGAACGCTCTCCTCGATGGAGTAGAGACCCTGATGGTTCGGCGGGCTGAGGAGGTCGGTCTTCGGTACACCGCGAATTGCCTGGATGTGCTTGGCGACTTTTCCTGCCTGCAGCAACCCACCGTCACCCGGTTTGGCTCCCTGACCAATCTTGATCAGAATTCCCGCAGGGTCTTCAATCATATCGGGCATGCTGGTGGCAATCCGGTTCCAGCCAAAGTGACCCGATGCAATCTGCAGAATTGTATATTTGAGATATTTTGAACGCAGCAACCGCCGTGGGACACCGCCCTCTCCCGAACTCATTCTGACCGGAAGACCACACTCTTCATTCAGATAGGCAGTCGCCATCGCCACCGCTTCCCACATTCGCCACGACAGCGCACCAATCGACATATCGCCGATAATGACCGGATAGATCCAGTTGACCGGTGGTGCTGATTCATTGGTGATCAACTCTCCCTGTTTGTTTGCTTTAAACGGGAGTTTTCCCGGTGGGAGAATTCGTCCGAACGGGGCCAGCATATCAAAGGTGTGACGCTGAGCGTCGAGGCTCGGGTCAGTCATCTGTGAAATTCGACCGATACGGATCGTGTCGAGAGTCCGGGTTGACCCCTGAAGGTTTTTCCGTCCGCCCCGTTTGATCGAATCACCGCCAAGACAGCGGGTGACAATCGGATGACGGGTGTCGGGGTTACGTTCGGGGCGGATTGCGTCGTTAGGACAGACCTTTTCGCACATCCCGCAGCCACGGCAGTAATCACGAATAGAATCGACCTGACGGATAACCGGGACAGCCGAAAAGCGTGATTTGGGATCGGGGAATTCTCCTTCCGAAAAAACGATTCTGCGGCGTTCGACCTTCATCTTGATCGCTTTGAAGGAGCAGGTGGCGACGCACGATCCGCACATGGTGCAGCGGCTGGCGTCGTAAATTATCTTCCACGGGAGGTCGTTGGCAGTGACGTTGTTGACTTTCATTGTTTCCATCTCTGAACCTCCAGCTCATCATTAATTGCAACAGTTTCGCGTTCATGGGGATAAATGTCGGCTTCCCAGTCACGATCGGGAAGAACCTCGTTGATGCCGCAGATCTCAGATGAGATGACCACGGTTCTGTCGTCGCGACCAATAACAACCGGACGTAGCTTTTTGGCGTCGCAACAGGTGAACAGGGTATTATCGGGAAGCATCCCGATGACGGTGTTCGGTCCGTTGAGTTCCAGGTGGGCCAGGGACTGGCGGATCGCCAGGAGTTGCTCTTTGTCTTCGCGTTTTTCGATTTGATCGAAGGGGAGCGGGGTGATGACGTGTTTGTAATAGCGTAACGGCCAGCCGAGCTCCCGGTGGATATAGTGCAATGTGTAGAGGAAACACTGTGAGTCGGATTCAAAGCCGATGTAGCCGCGATGAAGTTTTTCCTGAAATTCTTTATTCTTCAGGTAGAAAGTATTCTCACCGTTGGCAAGGGCTGTGTATCCCTGCAGGTGGAACGGGTGAGCTGCATAGCGGACGATATCGTAGTTGGTATTCTGACGACACTGTGCCGTGATGACTTTTGCGGTGAAGCGACTGTCGGTTTCCCATAGGTTGAAATAAGTTCCGATATCGTGGGGGTCGCCAATCTCTTTCAGGGTGATAACGTCGGGCCAGAAAGAGTAGACGAAGCCTTCTTCGTTCTCTTCAAGGGCTTCCCGCAGTCTTAACCGGGTGTCGAGAAGCAGTTCCTGCTTTTCTTTTCTGCCCCGGTTTTCATACGATTGGGGATAGCTGAAAGTTTCGAAAACGTAGTGAGGCATGGCGCTGATATCAAGGCCGGGCCAATCGTTGACTTCTGGTGACCACTGGATGATCCGGCGGAAGCCGACTTCGTGAAGAATGTTC
>JAMOPE010000016.1 GCA_027064785.1 Geobacteraceae bacterium | reverse complement strand
ATAAGGCATCTGTTTCCGCTAAAGGAGGAAAAAACGCCTCCTTTAGCGGATTATTTTTAGGCTGGAACCCGTATGAACAGGGCAGTTGCTTTATATGGGACAAGCTCTATCCTATCCGAATAAATAAAGGGCGTGAACGTTTGGAACCTGGAGGAGATTGGACGCACCTAGATCCTTTCACCAAGGGGCGAATTCAGATTTTGAAGGTTGCCAACTGCAATACTCAGGCGAATGTTCTAGTGACTCAACTCGAAAAATTGAAAAAGTGCGACCCGGCACTGAATTGGTCCGACTGTGCAGTTTTATCCCGCCGACACGAAGAACTTGCAACGATTCGGGCTGCTTTTGAATATGCTGGGATACCTGTTGCTTATGTGCGTCAAGATTTGAGCTTGCCGATCGGCAGAGTGCGCGAAATTCGGCAGTTTTTCGCTGCACTGGAACCATTACAAAATGAGTTGCGGCGTGCCAGAGATCTTGAAACCTTGCTCACCGAGATAGCAGGAACAAATACCCTATCTCAAAACACTTGGTGGGGTTTGCTAGCTGCCTGTCTACATGCGTGGCACATCGAAACCGGGAATTCTGAGCTGCCACTTAAACAGGCTATGGATTCACTTTGGGAAGATTTGATCGAACAAAAGCGTGACCGGTTTATTGGCCGAGGTGTTTTCCTGAGTACTGTTCATGCTGCTAAAGGGACAGAATTTGATCATGTCTTTGTTGCAGGCGGTCATTGGACTGCGAAAAAAAGGGAGGAAGAGGAGGAGCGTCGGGCTTATTATGTTGCCATGACCAGGGCTAGAAAGACTCTGACTCTGGTACATCGTGAAGATGATCCTAATTCGTATTATGATGTGTTGAAGAATAAGCTATCCGGTGATCAGTTAGTATCTCTGACCCCACAAATTCAGAAGCCGATACCCGCCCCTGTGTTGCAGCGACACTATGACATCATCGGACTGAGAGATGTCTATCTCGATTACGCCGGGCGTATGGCCTCATCCAACCCAGTTCATTATCAACTAGGCAAATTAGGGGTCGGTGATCTTGTACAACTCAAGATCTCTGGGTCTAAGTTGGAGGTTTGTACCTTGTCCGGATATCCTGTTGCTGTGTTATCAAAGGAAGCCAAGGATCGATGGTCGTCCTCTCTTCAGAATATTGAAAAAATCAAGGTCATTGCAATGATTGAACGTCGGGCTGATGATTCAAAAGATTCTGATTATAGCAAGCTTCTCAAGGTTGATAGATGGGAAGTACCTGTATTAGAGGTCGTTTGGTCGGTGCCGGAGTTTCGCTGAAAAACGAGTTAATTTGGTTGATACAACAGCTTTTTCAAAGACGACAAATCATAATATTAATCAAGAATTGGTGGTAGAGTCGAATTGCGAGGTTAAGTGCCAGCTAGATTACAACCTCGATATGATTATCTTCGTTGTTTACAGGGTAAAAAACAGCGTTGCAACCACATTCCGGTTCTGGGTGACCGAGTGGTGGAAAGAATACATTGTCAAGCTGATATAAGCGAATGAAGGGGACAATCGTTGAAATTCAATGTGCTAAAAAGTTACCTCCTAAAAAAGACCGGTGCCACCGAAGAATTTCCCTTTGATACTGAAACCCTCGTATTTAAAGTTAGCGGTAAAATGTTCGCATTGGTCGGCATAAACGATAATCCGCTGCGACTGAACCTTAAAGGTGATCCGGGAAAAGCTGAAGTTTTACGTGAACTCTATTCATCTATACTGCCGGGTTATCATATGAATAAGTGCCACTGGAACACTGTCATTCTTGATGGCTCCATTGATGACAGCGAAATCCAGTCGATGATTGATGATTCCTACAATTTAGTGGTTAAAGGTCTTCCAAAGGCAAAGCGACCTATCTAAAATAAACAAATTAACTGTACTAGACGTTTAAAAAAACGGTTCTATCCACAATAAAAAGGTAGATTTTCTTCAATGCCCTGAAATTTAAAAGAAAATTCAATGACTAGCTAAAGGAATACTGCCATCAGGATGTCGGCCACAAAATCACATAAAATGGTGCTTAGCTAAGGATTTTTAACTACAACCTTTGTTTGGTGGATAGAACCGTAAAAAAATGATAGGGTATTACTAGTTAATACCTTTATGGAGGACACATGTATGGCGACGACAGCGATGTCTGTAAAGCTTGACGATGATTTGAAAAGCCGGGTTCAGCAATTAGCACAGCGGCAACAGCGTACTGCTCATCGAATTATGCGTGAAGCGATCCGTGATTATGTCGAGAAAGAAGAAGCTAAGGAAAGGTTTGTTCAGGAAGCTCTCGTGTCCTGGAGTTCATACAAAAAAAACGGAAAACATTTGACCGGACAAGAAGTACGGGAATGGTTGCAAACCTGGGGCACTGACAGTGAAGCCGAGATTCCCGAATGCCACGAGTAATTATCACTGAAAATGCAGCCTTGGGATTAGAGTGCTGTAGACGTTTTTTGGCAGAAAAAGACATCTCGGCAACAAGAAGAGCCGGACAGATAATCGAAAAGCAGTTTTCCCAGTTAGAAACTAAGCCGGAATCAGGTAGGCCGATAGAAAATCATATAGAACTGCGTGAACTGATCATATCTTTTGGCAACGCAGGCTATGTTGCTCCCTATCATCATTCTGTAGCTAATGATTCTGTTATTATTCTGGCATTTCGACACCAGAAAGAGGTTGGCTACAACTAGTCGTGACATCTTTTCTTTGATAAGCAATATAATTCAACTTCTGAGTAACTTCAACATAAGTACCTGAAATCACAGAATATGGAAAATTCAAGTTACTCTATGAAAATTCGCCCGGATGGCGTGGGTCGCTAATGAGAAAGTCAACACGATAACTGGGGGTCAGTCATGCAATAGCTGAACTTTCTTCATCAAATATCTATTGGACTTTGAACTACGGAACC
>JAMOPE010000015.1 GCA_027064785.1 Geobacteraceae bacterium | reverse complement strand
AGCTGACTGGCGTCGCGTCCCGTACCTTGATCTTGATCTCGATCTTGCCGATTTCGGTATGGAATCAGTTCATGGGGTGTCGTTGCAGCAACGGTTGGAAGTTTTTTCCCCGTGGCCGCAATTACAAGGGCTGCTGTCGATGCACTGCCTGTTGTATGGTGTCACTCCGGATCAGGCTTCTCTGTCATTAAATGCACAGGTTGCAGGCTCGTATTATCATTCGGTGCACGGAATCTCCGGTGGTGGCAAGGGGCTGATAGATGCTTATTTGACGTTGCTCAGTGACGCAGGGGTGACGATTCGTTGCGCTGCCTCGGTTGCCGCGATCCTCGCTGTTGATGGTGTTGCCTCTGGAATTCGTTTGCAGTCAGGAGAGGAGATCTCTGCTGCAGAAGTGATTTCCACGTTAAACCCGGCTCAGTTACCACAACTGCTTTCTTCTGACAGGATTCGTCCAGCCTATCGGAAACGCTTGCAGGGCTTGCAGCAAACAATGTCGGCATATATTGTTTTTGCCCGCAGTGAAAAATCACTCGATTTTTTGCGCCATCGGAATCTTTTTGTGCAGCCGGAGGCAGGAATTTTCACAACTGGGCAGAGTGAAGGTCTCGAAAACCGTCCTTTTTATCTGGCAGGAGCGGATCAGGGTGATGATGGCAAAATAAAGGGGTTGATTGGAATTGTCCCGGCAGATTATTCTGAGGTGTCCAGCTGGAATTTTACCGGAAAAGAGCGGTCAGCCGAATATCGGCAGTGGAAAAAAGATAAGGGACAACAACTCCTGCAACGGTTTTATCGCCATTGCCCCCAATTGCCGCAACTGGAGCTTCTTGAACTGGCAACTCCGCTGACTCTGCGCGATTATTCGCTGGCTCCGGAGGGGGCTATTTACGGTGTCGGGCGACAGCTTGGACAATATAATCCGCAACCGGCGACCCGCTTGTCGGGTTTGTTTCTTGCCGGTCAGGCGGTTGCCGGTCCCGGCCTGCTGGGGGCACTGGTGTCAAGTTATTTGGCATGTGGAACGATTCTTGGTCATGAATACTTACGTGGAGAATTGAGGGGATGTCGTTGAATTCTGTTGTTGTTACCGGAGTCGGGGTTATTTCTCCGTTGGGAAACGATTTTGCTACATTGTTGGCAGCGTTACTGGCGGGAGATTCGGGGGTCCGTGAAGTCCCCGAACTGGAAAAGGTTGGTGGATTGCGTTGTCGACTGGCAGCAACGGTCAACGATATCAACCCCAAGCAGATTCCGCGTAAGTTTCGTCGTTCCATGTCGAACATGTCGATTTATGCTTACCTTGCCAGCCAGCAGGCTCTTGCCATGGCCGGTTACCCCGATGAACAGCTCAGCTCCGGAGATCTCGGGGTGATTATCGGATCAACCCTTGGCAGTACAACGACCAGCGAAAACTTCTTTCGCGACTATTTCCGTGATTACAGCCTTGAGCGGATGAAAACCGGGACATTCTTCAAATTGATGGGGCACTCGTGTGCCGCAAATGTCGCCCAGTCTTTCGGGATTACCGGACGGGTTCTGGCTCCATCAGCAGCCTGTGCGACCAGCTGTCAGGCGATCGGTTATGCTTTTGAACAGGTTGCAGCGGGAAAGCAGCAGGCGATCCTCTGTGGCGGGGCTGACGAGCTTCATCCTTTAACCGTAACGACTTTCGATATTATGAACGCCGCATCAACCCACTTCAATTCACAGCCCACGATAACACCGCGACCGTTTGACAGTCAGCGTGATGGCATTATCTGTGGCGAGGGGAGCGGGATTCTTCTGCTTGAAAATCGCAGCAGTGCTGAGCAGCGCGGTGCGACTATCCTTGCGGAAGTGATCGGTTTTGCGACAACATCCGATACCTCAAGTATCGCCAGCCCCGATATCGGAGCAATGGCAACCTGTATGCAACTGGCCCTTGATGATGCCGGGGTGACTGCTGCTGACATCGACTATGTCAATGCCCATGCAACCGGAACCGAGCAGGGAGATATTGCTGAAGCAGAGGCCATTGCTAAATTGTTCGGCAGCACTGTCCCGGTGAGTAGCCTCAAAGGACATCTCGGTCACACGATGGCGGCCAGTGGTTCCATTGAGCTGGCGGGAACCATCGGGATGCTACAGCAACAACAGCTGATCGCAACCCGGAACCTGGAACAGGTTGATGAACGTTGCGCTGGCGTTGATCATCTGCAAAAGAATCGCCGGCAACCGGTCAAAACAATTCTAAAAAATAATTTTGCCATGGGTGGAATCAATGCCACTCTGATTATAAGGAGCGAAGTGAATGACTGAAGCAGAAGTAATCGAGCTGATTGATTCAAGTCTAGCCGAAGAATTTGAACTCGATCGGGCTGAGATGACCCCTGAGGCAAATCTTTACGAAGATCTGGGACTCGACAGCCTTGATACTGTCGATATGGTAATTGTCCTGGAAGGGGCATTTAACTTTAAAATCCGCGAAGAAGAAGCGATTCGGGCGATCAGAACTCTGGACGATATTCACCGGTTTGTAATGGGTAAAATCGAGCAGAACTCCTGAGTCAACCGGATATGAAGGCTGTAAGCGAAGTATCGGAAAAGGGGTTTCCCGAGGCGACCCCATCGACCGCAGTTGTTTGGTTGATGAATCTCTGGGCCTATCCCCTCCTGTTTATCTGGACTCTGTTGAGTATCCTTCTGTTTCCCCTTGCTTTCGGGCTGGGAAAAATATTTCTCCGCTGGTCAACTGAGCGGCTGGTGCGGTGGTTTATCTGGATTTACGGTCGGGTCTGGCTGCTTTATATGAGCCCGTTTGTCCGTTTTGAACGTCAGGATATGGAGTTGCTGGACGTCGATAAACCGTACCTGCTGGTGGTCAACCACTTCTCATTTTTTGACACCTTTTGTATGGCACTGTTGCCGATCCACAATATTGCTTTTGCCGTGCGGTCGTGGCCTTTCAAAATGGTCTGGTATCGGACGTTTATGCGGCTGGCACGTTACCTTGATGTTGAGGGTGGCAGCTGGGAGGAGACCCTTGCTAAAAGCAGGGAGACGTTCGCCGCTGGCGGAAGTGTCTTGTTTTTCCCCGAAGGGCATCGCAGTCGTGATGGTTATCTGCAGCGCTTTCATTCGGGAGGCTTCAAGGTTGCTGTTGCTGCGGGGGTGCCGATTGTCCCGCTGTGTATCGATGGGACCAATCAGCTTCTCCCTGCCGGGCGGAAATTGATGTATCCCTGCCGGATCAAACTGAAGATTCTACCGCCGATAGATACAACAGGTTATTCCGAGGTTGACGGGCATGTCCGGTTGCGGAAACAGGTCAAAGAACAGATGGTGAAAGCTTTGGCCGCAATGCGGGAGGAGGTCTGATGGCTGATGACATTGTCAATTCAGCAATAGCATCGCGGCAATTACCCTTGCTGCAACGCCACCTGGCTTACCTTCAGCAGTTTTCTCCCTATTATCGACGTCTGTTTCAACAGTGTGGTTTTACGTCTGCCGGACTCCGTTCTCTTGCTGATTTACAGCAGCTTCCGGTGACGGACAAGAATGATCTGAGTCGCTTCAACCGCGATTTTCTTGCGGTCGGAGAGGAGAAGGTTGTTGATATTTGCCAGACCTCCGGAACAACAGGGGATGCGGTTACTGTCTGGCAGACTGAAGCCGATTTGCAACGTCTGGCTAAAAATGAGCAACTTGCTTTTACTGCTGCCGGGATCAAGGCGACCGATCGGGTTCTGATCGGGGCGGCTCTCGACCGGGTTTTTATGGCGGGCCTTGCCTATTTTCTCGGTTTGCGAAAAATCGGTGCAACAGCAATCCGTGCCGGGTCAGGGCAGCCGACGCTGGTTGCCGAGTTGATCCGCCAGCAACGTCCCAATGTGCTGGTCGGTGTCCCCAGTTTGCTCCTGATGGTGGCAAATCAGTTGCAACAGCGGGGAGAGCCACCGCAAACATCAGGAGTTGAAAAAATTATCTGTATCGGTGAACCGGTGCGTAACGAAGATTTGAGCCTTTCTCCACTGGGCCTAGCATTGAGTGAGACCTGGGAAGCGCAGGTTCTTGGGACGTATGCCAGCACTGAGATGGCAACCGCTTTTGCCGATTGTAGCAGTGGTTGTGGTGGTCATCTCCTTCCCGATCTGATGATTGTTGAAATTCTCGATGATGCCGGAGAGCCGGTCGCGGTTGGTGACGCGGGAGAGGTGGTTGTAACGCCACTTGGAATCGAAGGGACACCACTGTTGCGCTATCGCACTGGCGATATTGCCCGAATTCATACCGACCCGTGTGAATGTGGGCGTGAAACACCCCGGCTTGGGCCGATTCTGGGACGACGGGCACAGATGCTCAAGTGTCGCGGAACAACTTTGTTTCCTGCGGCTGTCAATGGTGTGTTGCAGCAGATAACTGGTGTGCAGGGCTATTACCTTGAAGTCCATTCGGAATTTGATCTTTCGGATCGGTTGCGGGTTGTTGTCGGGTGTGATGGCGACTTAAGTGTAACAATGGTTGCCGAACAGATTGCGGCAAAAACCCGGGTTAAACCAGAGGTTGTTTTGGTCAGTTCAGCAGCCATCAGGGAAAAAACACTGCAGCCGGAGATGCGTAAACCGGTGACATTTTTTGATTATCGGGATAAAGATAGTTTAGTTTAAATTGTGAGTCCTTCTCCCCGCAGGAGAAGGTGGCCGAAGGCCGGATGAGGGAGAACTGTCGTGGTAATCCCCCTCACC
>JAMOPE010000014.1 GCA_027064785.1 Geobacteraceae bacterium | reverse complement strand
GTCCTGTTTGGTGAAATTGGTCTGACCGGAGAAGTCAGGGCAATCTCGCAACCAGAATTACGCGTCAAAGAAGCGGCACGACTGGGATTTACTCAATGCATTCTCCCCAAGGGGAATCTGAAGAATATTGATGTGCCTGAATCGATTCAACTGATCGGCATCAGTCACGCCAGTGAAGCTCTCGACCTCATTTTTGTCTGATTTTATCGATACTGGAGAATTTAACCATGGCAGACGAACTCACTCACTTTGATAAAAACGGGCAGGCGATCATGGTTGATGTCGGAGCAAAACCACTGACAATCCGTGAAGCTGTCGCTGGCGGTGAAATTGTGATGAAACCTGAGACCCTCCAGCAAATTCTTGAACAGAGGATTAAAAAAGGAGATGTTTTTTCGGTCGCACGACTGGCAGGGATTATGGCAGCAAAGCAAACCTCAGCACTGATCCCGCTCTGCCACCCGTTACCATTGAGTGCTGTTGAAATCGACTTTGACAGTGATCCTGCATCGGGGCGGGTTCAAATTATCGCGACGACAAAAGTCACCGGCCAGACCGGAGTTGAGATGGAGGCCCTCACAGCTGTATCAATCGCAGCACTGACAGTCTACGATATGTGCAAGGCAATCGATCGGGAAATGGTCATCAAAGATATTCGCCTGCTGAAGAAATCTGGCGGAAAAAGCGGGACATTTGTCCGCCAATCGATGTAGCCGCGGGTCTTGGCAAAAAGAGCCAAAACTGATAAAGTTAGTTTTTCTTTAGGATAAAGAATAAATATGGAAGCATCCACATACAAAATCAGAAAGAGTTTTTTACTACCAATGGGGCTGGTTATGCTATTCAGCGCAACCCTCCTCGCCAGTGCGCTCTACCTCGGCCTGCCGACGGCAAAAATCATTATTCTTGCTGTCTTTCTGATACCCGTCTGCATCCTCTTCATTGAGAGCAGCCGCCGTAAAGTCATCATCAGCGATGAAGCAATCGAGGTTCAAAAATTGCTTCGCAGCAAACGGCTAAGCTATGCAGAACTGACAGATGTTGATACAATCCAGATGCGTAAGCGGGTTTTTGTCAGCCTGAGCAGCGAAAATGACTTCCTGATTCTCTCTAACAGTTATAACCAGTTTGGAGATATGTTGAGGGAAATTATCACGCGATCCCCAGGTTCAATTGTCAGCGACAAGGCGAAACAACTGGCAGAACATCCACCGAAGAAATGTAGCGATATTTTTTCCGCCTGGCTCGCAGTGGCGGTTCTGGTTCTGATTATTTGCGTACAGTTCAGAGAAGTACTCTAGACACTCTGGAACTGGAAGTAAGCCTGAAAGGATAGTCAATGAATGCTAAATCTCTTGCGGAGTTCAAAGACCTGCTAAACGAACAACTTGATGCATTGCTTCAGGATGTCGGTAAAACTGTCTCTGAAATGACCGAAGAAAACCCGAACTTTCCCGACCCAACCGATCGTGCATCGCTAGAGTCTGATCGAAACTTCGAACTGAGGATTCGTGACCGCGAACGGATGCTGATCAATAAAATAAGGCAGGCCTTGCAGCGAATCGAAGATGGGACTTTCGGCTTGTGCGAAAACTGTGAAGAAAAAATCGGCACAGAGCGGTTACGCGTCAGACCAGTCACAACCTTGTGTATTGACTGCAAGACAGAAGAGGAGCGCAAAGAAAAAATCGGCTAAAAGGGGGCCGAACACAAAATCGGGCAGCTACTCCCTATGCGGCCAGGGTGCCCGCCGATCACTGCCGGAATATTTTCCCCGGCTACGGTAATCACGTAGCTTTGCTTTCTCGCGGATAATATCGACCCAGCCATCAGCCCGCCTAAAGCGAAGAATTTTCTGTGTCGCAATCAGAACATCCAGCACATCATTTCTCACTGTACTCCCAGTCCCATCCATATAAACAACCTCAATTAATGGTTCTTTCATAAGTACCTTCCTCTAGCATTTTACGACCGCCTAGACCTATTCTTCTTGGAACAAGTATACCCAACCAAAAACAACTTTACACTTAAATTTCACATTTTGAATCAATAAACGGAGAGAGCGACAACAGACTGTGATTGTTTTTTAGCCGTATCCAGTGTATGTTTATTGGTCTAAACGTGTTTTTATGATGCTTATTTTGATATAGGGAGAATTTGTTATGTTTGGATTGGGAACACAGGAATTACTGATCATTCTGGTCTTGGTCATGATTATCTTTGGTGCGGGCAAGCTACCACAGGTTGGCGGTGCACTGGGAAAAGGGCTGCGTAACTTTAAAAAAGGTGTCAACGATGCCGAAGAAGATATTGAAGAAGCGCAGGTTGAAGAAATTCCTAAAAATGGTGATGATAATAAAAGTGCCTGATTGTTTCGAATAACGGGGAATCTGTTAAGATGGAATGGATTCCCTCGCTTCACGTCCCCTAAATCGACCACTCTTTATTCTGTCGATGTCAGTTTCGCTTCAAAAATCCGCTTATCAACGGCACAACGATGTGCCTCTTCTGCCGTAATAATTTGACTGTTCAGAAGCTCCATCAGGTGGGCATCCATCAGTTGCATCCCCTCTCCCTTTGCCGTTTGAATAATTGATGGTAACTGGAAAGTTTTTCCCTCGCGGATCAAATTGCCGATGGCAGCATTACCCAGCATAATTTCCAAAGCAGCAATCCGCCCTTTGCCGTCAGCTGTTCGCAATAACTGTTGACAGACAACCCCTTTGAGACTTTCACTCAACATGGCCCGAACCTGTTCCTGTGCGTCTTTGGGGAAGACGTCAATAATCCGATCAACCGTCTTCGGTGCAGAATTGGTGTGCAACGTTCCAAAAACCAGATGACCCGTTTCAGCCGCCGACATCGCCAATTGGATCGTTTCAAGATCCCGCATTTCACCGACCAGAATAATATCGGGATCTTCACGTAAAGCAGCCTTTAAAGCTGATGCAAACGATTCACTGTGAGTTCCGATCTGACGCTGGTTCACCAGTGAGAGTTTATTTTCATGGACAAATTCGAGGGGATCTTCAAGGGTGAGAATATGCTCTTTGCGGGTTCGATTAATCAGATCAATCATCGCCGCCAGGGTTGTCGATTTGCCGCTTCCGGTCGGACCGGTCACCAAGACCAGTCCCTTATTAAAGCGGGTCATTTTCAACACCCCCTCTGGAAGGTTTAATTGTTCGGAAGTCAGAATTTCACTGGGGATCAGGCGAAAAACCCCGGCAATACCGCGATGGGTATCAAGGATATTACCGCGAAAACGCGCCACCCCCGGAATCGCGTAAGCAAAATCGAGGTCACGGGTTTCTTCAAACTGCTGAACCTGTTCCTCATCAAGAATTTCAAATAACAGTGCCTGTGCCTGCTCGTGTGTCAAATCAGGAGATTTCACCCGAACCATTTCACCATGAAGGCGTAGAATCGGCGGAGTGCCTGTTGAAATATGGAGATCACTCGCCCCTTGCTGCTGCATCATCTTGAAAAGTGCGTCAATTTTTGCCATGCTGTGTCCCACCCCTGATAAATATTAGCAATTTCTTATTGTGGCAGTTGTCATAACCACTGTCAAGCTGTCATAATGGGTCGATACAGTTTTATCAACACTTCATCCAGAGAAAGTAAGGATAGATAATATGGTCAAAGCACTCGGATTGATTTCCGGAGGACTCGACAGCAGCCTTGCCGCAATGACATTAATGCGGCAGGGGATTGAAGTCACAGGCGTCGCCTTTGAAACTCCCTTCTTTAACGCCGACAAGGCACGGGCTGCCGCCAAAGCAATTGGACACAAACTGATTATTGAAAATATCAGCGATATCCATCTACAGGTCGTTAAAAATCCGCAACGAGGCTACGGGCGCAATATGAATCCGTGTATCGATTGCCATGCACTGATGTTTAAGCTGGCCGGCGACCGCATGGCCAAAGATGGCTTTGACTTTCTTTTCTCAGGAGAGGTGCTGGGCCAGCGGCCAATGAGCCAGAATGCCAATGCTTTACGTTCAGTTGCCAAGCTATCGGGTTATCCCGACAAAATTCTAAGGCCATTAAGTGCCAAACTGATGGACGAAACACTGATGGAACAATCCGGGCTGGTCGATCGTGAACGGTTGCTCGACATTCAGGGGCGTTCGCGCAAGCAGCAACAGGCTCTTGCCAAAGAGTGGGGACTTCTCGATTATCCATCCTCAGGTGGAGGCTGCCTGTTAACAGAAGAAGGTTTTTCCAACCAGCTGCGGGATCTATTGACACATACGCCACAGGCAACCACTAGTGATGTCGAATTACTAAAAGTCGGTCGGCAGTTCCGATTGTCAGAGACAGCAAAGTTAATCCTCGGCCGCCACCGCACCGATAACGAAGCACTGCAACAACGTGCCAGTTCCGATCATATCAAAATCCGCTGTCAAAACTTTAGCGGCCCGCTCGGACTGCTCTGCGGTGAACACGATGACACGATTCTCGATAGTGCCGCAGCCATTGTTGCGTCATACGGTAAAGGTAAAAATGAAGTCGAAATTGATATGCTTTGCATAACCGGTGATGAAGAATTTGTCCGACGGGTTCAACCATTGCCCCGGGAGACCTCGCGGGAGTGGTTAATACGCTGAGTTCCGAAAGCTAGAATGAATAACTCCAGTTATTCCCAATCGAGCAAACGTTTCTCTCCATCCAGTGCCCGAATATCGGTGACATCCTCACTGACTTCGAGAACTCCCCGGTATTCCCCGGTATCATTGTGGATGG
>JAMOPE010000013.1 GCA_027064785.1 Geobacteraceae bacterium | reverse complement strand
TGATTGGGTTTTTTCTTTTGGTAACGAGAAGCGTTTCAAAGAAGAGGTCGATCGGGTGACAGCTGCGACGGTCGGTGAACTTTATCACAAAGATCCGGTGACCTGCTCCCCTGACACCACAGTTCGTGAGTTGGCAGCATTGATGAGTCAGCACAAGGTTCATTTACTCCCGGTTGTTGAAGATGGAAAAATGATCGGTGTTGTTGCACGGCTTGATCTGATCCGGGTGATGGAGGCGTAGATTTGGTTTCGTGGTCGGTTGTCAGCACCGGGGAGCTGGAGACTCTTGAATTAGGAAAAAAACTGGGGCAGTTACTACCGCAATCGACTTTGGTGCTGTTACAGGGTGATCTGGGGGCTGGTAAGACCGTTTTTGCGCGAGGGGTTGCCCGGGGGTTAGGTGTCGATCCGGAAATTCCGATCACCAGTCCGACCTTCACACTGATGAACCATTATTCGGCACGTCACGATCTTTACCATTTTGATCTTTATCGCCTCTCTGATCCCGATGAATTGATTGAATTGGGGTTTGATGAGTATGCTTTTGGTTCCGGAGTGGCGTTGGTCGAATGGCCCGAAAAACTTGAAAATAATGAAACCCCCGGTTTATGGGTAAATTTACAACGAATTGATGATGAAAAACGTGAGATAGAATTTTCTCTGCAAGGCGATGTTGATTCTCAGCTCGTCACTGCAGTAGAAAAAATCTGTCAGTGAACATTTAGAATGTATTTGTCTTATGTGGAAAGGGTGGATTAATGGGTAGGATTTTATTGTATGACACAACTTTACGGGATGGAACTCAGGCTGAAGATATCTCTTTTCAGGTTGAGGATAAAGTACGGATTGCCAAGCGTTTAGATGAACTGGGAATCGACTATATTGAAGGCGGCTGGCCGGGATCAAATCCGAAGGACATCACCTTTTTTCACGCAATCCAGAATGAAACACTGAACCATAGTAAAATTGCTGCTTTCGGCTCTACCCGTCGTGCGCGGATCACTCCCGCTGAAGATAATAATATTCAGATGCTGATCGAAGCAAAGCCCGACACGGTCACGATTTTCGGGAAAACCTGGGACTTTCACGTACGCGAGGCATTACGGATTTCTCTGGAAGAGAATCTTGATCTGATTAATGACTCGCTGGTTTATCTGAAAGAGCGGGTGGCTGAAGTTATCTATGATGCCGAGCACTTTTTTGATGGCTACAAAGCCGATCCGGACTATGCATTGAAGACCCTGCGGGCTGCAGCCGATGCCAACGTTGATTGTATTGTCCTGTGCGATACCAATGGCGGTACGCTGCCTCACGAATTTCCGGCAATTATGGAGGCTGTGCAAAAAGCGGTTTCCATCCCGATTGGTATTCATGCTCATAACGATAGCGAGTGTGCCGTTGCTAACTCACTGATGGCGGTCAATTGCGGTGCTGTCCATGTCCAGGGGACGATGAATGGTTTTGGTGAGCGCTGCGGTAATGCTGACCTTTGTTCAATTATTCCGTCATTGAGCTTGAAAATGGGGCATGAGTGCCTTCTCGAAGGAAAGCTTGAAACACTGCGGAGCACTTCGCGCTATTTCTATGAAGTGGCAAACCTGTCACCCAATAAGCATCAGGCTTATATTGGCAACTCTGCTTTTGCCCATAAGGGCGGTGTCCACGTTTCGGCGATTCAACGCCATCCTGAAACTTATGAGCATATTCGTCCAGAGTTGGTGGGGAACCACACCCGGGTCTTGGTTTCAGATCTGTCGGGTCGTTCCAATATCCTCGCGAAGGCGGAGGAGTGCGGTATCGAGCTCGACGGGAAAGATCCGGTCACTCTCGAAATCCTCGAAAATATCAAAGAGATGGAAAATCAGGGATTCCAGTTTGAAGGAGCAGAGGCTTCATTTGAGTTGTTGATGCTGAAATCGATGGGAAAACTCAAGCACTATTTCGATGTCACCGCATTCCGGGTGATTGATACTCTGCGTGAAAACGATCAGGAGCCAGTTTCGGAAGCAACGGTCAAGGTCACTGTCGGCGGCACTGTTGAGCATACTGCTGCTGATGGTAATGGCCCGGTCAATGCACTCGATTCTGCCATGCGTAAAGCTCTGGTGAGTTTTTATCCGCAAATTGCTAATGTGAAGTTGCTTGACTACAAAGTTCGGGTTTTACCTGCCAGCCAGGGAACCGATTCTGTTATCCGGGTTTTGGTTGAATCAGGCGATAAGGATTCACGCTGGGGAACCGTTGGTGTCAGCAGTAATGTTATCGATGCTTCGTACCAGGCGCTTGCCGATTCTTTGATTTATAAGTTGTATAAAGATAATCAATAGTTAAATCGGGTTTTTGTCTCAAGCCGGTTCGCTCCATAGGGTGTGCCGGCTTTTTTTGTTGACAGTCCGTCAATAAAATAACGCCTTGGCGTTATGCGTCAGTAATATGACGATTAACTGGTGGCTGGCACTCTTAGCACAGAATCTGATGAAATCAATAGTAAAAGTTAATTATTGATAAATCAGAGTTATTATATTTCTCATGATCGTCATAAAAGTGACGATTTCGATAATGAAAATTCTCTTAGTAATCTATTATATAGGTGTAACTGATTGAAGATTCAATGAATTTGAATTTGAATCGCCTTTGGCACAGCTTGTGTATCAGGTTCTAGTATCTGTCACGTTGGAGGGTCTGGTTCCTTAACTCAAGAGTCATGGGGGAAAAGATGAAATGTCCTAAGTGTAAGGGGAGGATGTATACCGAGAAGTATTATGATTTTGTTCGTGCTTTTGATGCCTGGAAGTGCAGCTGCTGTGGAGAGGTCATTGATCCGGTCATACTGGCTAATCGTGCCCAGCATAACAGCACGACAATGAGTTAAAATATTAAAGGCCGAAGCAAATATGCTTCGGCCTTTTTACGGGTCCCTTACTGAATAACTCTGTGAGAGCTATTCTTCTTTTTTAACCAGAGTCAAGCCAACACGAAGTAGACCTGCGATTGAGATGACTGCGAAAAACACGCCCCGCCAAAGGAAAGGCTGTTTCCCTTCGCTGATAAAGATGGTGTCTTCTGCGACCGGGATATTCATTGCCTGCAACAATTCTGTTAACTTTTTTTGATTCGATTCTGCAACCAGACTGTCCGCAGTCAAACCGGTACATTGTCTCTTTGCGAAGAAAATATTCTTATTTTTTTGCACAAACTCTTCGCGTTCCTTATCTGTGTTCAAAAGAAAATAATAGGTTTTGAGCAGATCAAGAATTTCTGGATCACGCGTTTCAAACCAGACCCGGGTTTCTTTAGAGTCATCTTTTGACTGTTTGAGTGGAACCAGAAAAGATGTGATTTCCATGGTTCCTGACATGTTGATGGCTTGGAGCAGGTTTTGGACCCCATCGTCAATTCGCAGCCACTCCCGGGGCACTCCATTGGCTTCGAGCTCAGTGATCGAGATTGTTAGTGGCTCCGGGTTGCGCAGATAGAGACTCAAATCGGTATATGCGAGCCAGGCGAGGATAATACAAACGGCGATAATTGTGATGCGAAATCGTTTCATGATTGGGTCCTGTGTCACATAGACGTTGATACAAAGAGTTTGACTGTTGATATAAAAACGGGCCGCCCGAAGGCGACCCGAAGTATTGCAGAAAAATATCGGAACTACAAGGTTCTCTTAAGCTGTTTCGTCATTGTGACCGATGACAACGTCTTTAGAGGTCAGGAGTGAAACAATCACCAGTGCCAGGAAAGAGAGAGGGATCGAAATCAGAGCCGGACTGTTGAACTGAACCGGTGCTTCAGCAGGAAGCTTCCCGTAGCGAACCCACATGTCGGGGGAGACAAGGATCAGTCCCAAAGAGCTGACTAGGCCGACAAAGATCGAAGCTGCAATCCCTCTGGCCGTTGTTTTGCTCCAGAACAGTAGCATCAGGATAGCCGGCAGGTTCGCCGATGCAGCAACCGCAAATGCCCAGCCAACCAGGAACGAAACGTTCATTCCTTCAAAAATAATACCGAGATAGATGGCAATACAACCGATGACCATAGCCGAGATTTTACCGGCACGAACTTTACCGCGGTCGGTCATCTTCATGCCGAGGAAGTTATCCATCAAGTCGTGAGCAATCGCTCCGGAAGCAGCAACAATCAGACCCGAGACAGTCCCAAGGACAGTGGCAAAGGCCAGTGATGAGATAACAGAGAACAGGACCACTCCAAAGGAGAGGGCCAGCAGCGGTGCGGACATATTGTTGTCGGTCAGGTTGATAACACCGTTGGTCATCGCGCCCATTCCGAGGAACAGAGTGAGAACGTAGAAGAAACCGATTGCCGCGATCGCAACGATGGTCGATTTACGAGCAGCAGCCTGACTTGGAACAGTATAGTAACGAATCAGAATGTGTGGCAGAGCAGCCGTACCGCAGAACAGTGCCAGCATCAGGGACATAAAGTTGAACTTCTGCAGACCTGTTGCATTGTCGACTTTAAACTTTAGACCTGGCCGCAGAACTCGTGCGCCGGGGGTTGGTTTTTGGTAGTAGACAGTAACGGTGTCAGTACCCTGCTTAATATACTTTTTGCCCCACAGGACGATTGTTGAATCTTTCAGCGCGGACAGGTAGGCGAGTGGACCAACAGCACCGGTTGTCGTCACCTCTTCACCGTTGACCCGCAGGTTCTTGATATGGCCAACCGGGAAGAATTCTCCTTCTTTTTTTGCCGACCCGTTGTACAGTTTGGTTCCATCAGCTTTCTTTACAACAAAGAGA
>JAMOPE010000012.1 GCA_027064785.1 Geobacteraceae bacterium | reverse complement strand
CTTGACCAAATCACAGCCAACAATGGATGGAGCCTTGCGAGCTTTTTCAATCAGGCTTTCGGGGTCGGTGTCAATCGATGAAATAATCCCGGTTTGTGCCCCGACAGTCCGGATATGCCGAACCAGAGCACGGGTATCGATCCCTTCGATGCTGATGATATTATTCTTTTTCAGATAGGCATCAAGGGTCATCTCAGAACGAAAGTTACTGGGAAACGGGCACGCTTCTTTGACCACAAATCCAGAAAGAAACGGTCGCCCCGATTCAACATCTTCAGGGTTGATGCCGTAATTACCGATTTGCGGATAAGTCATCGTCACGATTTCACCGTGATACGATGGGTCGGTAAGGATCTCCTGATAACCGGTCATGCTGGTATTAAAGACCACTTCACCGGTGACTTCACCCGGTGCACCCAATGCTTTTCCAATAAAATACTTGCCGTCAGCAAGTGCCAGAACTGCTTTCATTACGTCCCCTATCACCTAATATAGTGCATTAACTTTTATCTACTAACTCATTGATTACCTAGTATAAACAACTTTACCTGCAAGCAACGTTTTGACTGCTGCTCCCCTCATTTTCCAATCGATAAAGGGAGTATTTTTACTCTTAGAATGAAGATCTTCAGCGGCGTAAATCCACTCCAGTTGCGGGTCAATCACTGCAATATCAGCGATAGCTCCGACTGATAATGTGCCACGCTCAATGTCGATTATCTTTGCCGGCTGATTTGTCATCAGAGAGATTGCCCGGTTCAGATCAATAACCCCGGAATCGACCAGTTTCAATGTCAGTGGCAGCATTGATTCGAGACCGATAATGCCGTTCATTGCAATCGCAAACTCAACATTTTTTTCGTCGTAGTGGTGAGGAGCGTGATCCGTGGCAATCGCATCAACGGTGCCATCTGCCAAACCGGCACGAACAGCATCAACGTCAGCCTGACTACGCAGCGGCGGATTCATCTTGGCGTTGGTGTTATAACCGCGAACTGCTTCATCGGTCAAAGTAAAATGGTGAGGGGCAACTTCGCAGGTTACGCGGACACCACGGGCTTTTGCCTGACGTACCAGATCGATACTTCCTTTAGTCGATACATGACACATATGTAAACGCCCGCCGGTAAATTCAGCCAGCATAATTTCACGCGCGGTTGCCGCATCCTCGGCGACCCATGGGATTCCCTTCAACCCTAGCTCCGTTGCAACAGGGCCATCGTTCATCACGCCATCGCCAACAAGAGACAAGTCTTCGGCGTGAGAAATGATCGGGGCATCAAAGGTATCGGCATATTCAAATGCACGACGCATCAACTCACCACTGGTCACCGGGCGTCCGTCATCAGAAAAACCGACACATCCTGCGGCTTTCAGTTCGCCCATCTCAGCCAGAGTTTCGCCTTGCATCCCCTTGCTGATGCAGGCAATCGGGAAAACGTTTGCACTCCCCTCCTCCCTTGCCTTGTCAATGATATACTTGGTAACCGCCAGGGTATCGTTGACCGGACTGGTATTTGGCATGCAGGCGAGGGAGGTCACGCCACCAGCTGCTGCTGCCCGTGTTCCCGAAATAATATCTTCTTTATATTCAAGTCCCGGATCGCGCAAATGGGTGTGAATATCAATAAGACCAGGGGTGACAAGGAAACCGCTGGCGTCAATAACTTCGGCATCTTTCGCGTCAATTCCCGCTGTCAATTGTGAGATTCGACCATCTTCAATCAAAATATCCTGAACAGCATCTATGTTATTTGCCGGGTCGATTACCCGACCATTTTTGATCAAAACCTTCATATTTTATCACCTTTCAGTATTAACAATTTTCCTGAAGTTTTTCGCCACCAGCAACCAAATACAAGAGAGCCATGCGAACAGCAACACCATTTTCGACCTGATCGAGAATAACATTCTGTTTGCCGTCAGCCACCGATGAGGAAATTTCGACCCCACGATTCATCGGACCTGGGTGCATAACAATCGCATCGGGCTTAGCCAGTGCCAGTTTAGCATCATTCAGACCAAAGAAACGCGAATACTCACGCAGTGATGGGAGCAGGGTTTTCCCCTGACGCTCCCGCTGAATCCGCAGCATCATGATACAATCGGCGTCGGTTATCGCATCTTCAAGGTTCGTATAAACTTCGCAACCAAGTTTTTCGAGTCCCGGTGGTAACATGGTGCGTGGCCCGGCAATTTTAACTTTAGCACCAAGTTTATTGAGACAGTAAATATTTGAGCGAACAACACGACTATGCGCAACGTCACCGGCAATTGCGACAGTCAGTCCCGAAATTTTTCCTTTATGCTGACGAATGGTAAATGCGTCGAGGAGAGCCTGACTGGGGTGCTCATGGGTACCATCACCGGCATTGATAACTGAACAGCTCAATCTTTCTGCCAGGTAGTCACATGCACCAGAAGCACTGTGGCGCATTACAATGATATCGGGATGCATTGCTTCAATATTCTGAGCCGTATCCTCAAGGGTTTCCCCTTTGACCACCGACGATGATGAGGCACTGATATTGACAGTATCGGCAGAAAGACGTTTCCCGGCAATTTCAAAGGATGTCCGGGTCCGGGTGCTTGCTTCGAAGAACAAGTTGACAACAGTTCTCCCCCGCAGGGTTGGGACTTTTTTGATATTTCGGGTATTGATTTCTTTAAAACTGTCGGCAGTATCGAGGATAAAATTGATTTCCCCGGCTGTCAGATCCTTGATTCCGAGAATGTGTTTCGGATTAAAAGACATAAAACGACCTCCAGATTAGTTTCTGAGTAAATGAACCGCCTGCGCGATATTTTGATCATCAAAATCAACTTTGATTTGTTCATGACGTGATGTCGGTAGATTGCGGCCAATATAGTCGGGGCGAATCGGCAACTCACGATGACCACGGTCAACCAGAATGGCCAGCTGAATATTCCGTGGGCGACCCAGATCCATCACGGCACCCATAGCAGCTCTGATTGTCCGGCCGGTGAACAGCACATCATCGACCAGAATAACTTTCTGATCCTTCAGGCGGAACGGGATGTCTGTCTGACCGATCGATAGATCATTTCTCGAGCACAAATCGTCGCGGTACATGGTGACATCGATAATCCCGAGTTGAACATCACCTTCGATCTCAGCGATTTTCTTCTGTAATTGAGCCGCAAGATAGGCTCCACCGGTACGGATACCAATCAACACCAGATCTTCGACTCCCTTGTTGTGCTCAAGAATTTCATGAGCAATCCGGGTCAGTGCGCGATTGACACCGTCCGAGTCGAGAATTTCGATTACTTCTGCTGCCATAAAAGACCTCCAGAGAAAAAGCATAAAAAAACACCTGCACAAATAAATATGCAGGTGTCCAGTTTGATTTGTTTTCTATTTTTCACGTTTTGTTCTCCCTTGCCAATCTCTCGGATAGGCTTAAAGGGTTGACGTAAGTTGTAATTTTCAGCGATCTAACACCGCCTGAGAAAAAATGTCAATCGCATTTTTCAAAATGCATTTCAGTTAATCGGGCGACCGATCCGGTTGAATCTGATTTTGTGTAACAGATCCCCTTTTGAATTCCATGACCAATATTTTATAAAAGCCAGCCCTTTAATTTTTGACTTATGGACGTAGCCCCAGAAGCGGCTATCAAACGAATAATCGCGATTGTCACCCATAACAAAATAACTGTCAGCGGGAACCTTCACCGGCCCGGCAAAATCACGTGGGCTGGCGACAGCCGGGATGGTGTCCGGATCTTTGTGACGTTCCTGCTCAAAAGTCACCGGTTGACCATTCACATAGACCTGTTTCGCTTTGACTTCGATAATATCACCGGGTTGACCGACAACTCGTTTTATAAAGTCACGCCGCTCAAAAAAGGATTTCCCCTCATCTCCGGGAAATTCAAAAACGATGACATCCCCGCGTTTTGGATCGCGGATTTTTAAGTATTTTCCGTCCATTCCAGGGATATGCGTTCCATAGATAAATTTATTAACCAGCAGGTGATCACCAATCAGTAACGTGTCGAGCATTGAGCCTGACGGGATCTTGAAGGCTTGAAAAAGGAAAGTGCGGATAATCAGTGCAAGAATAACGGCAACGATCATCGCTTCCGACCATTCGCGATACCACGGCTTTTTCGGCCCCATATCGACTTTCTTCTTCTTGAAAATTCCCATTTTTTACTCTTTAACTTTGAGGATTGCCAGAAAGGCATCCTGAGGCAGCTCAACACTCCCGACCTGCTTCATCCGCTTCTTACCGGCTTTCTGTTTTTCGAGCAGTTTACGTTTTCGGGTGATATCACCACCGTAACATTTAGCCGTGACATCCTTTCTTAACGCTTTTACTGTCGATCGGGCAATAACTTTATTGCCAATAGCTGCCTGAATGGCAACCTCATATTGTTGACGTGGAATAAACTCTTTCATCTTTGATACGAGCTCGCGGCCACGAAACTGGGCCTTGTCCTGATGGACGATCAGTGACAGGGCATCAACAACATCACCATTAATCAGAACATTAAGTCGAACCAGCTTGCTGATCCGGAAATCGAGGTGCTCGTAATCGAGAGAAGCGTAACCACGCGTGATCGATTTCAGGCGGTCAAAGAAATCAAGAACGATTTCATTGAGCGGTAATTCATAAACGACCATGACGCGATTAGAAGTCAGGTATTTAATCTCACGTTGAATCCCGCGCCTTTCAATACATAAATTGAGAACCGGGCCAACAAAATCGTTGGGGACGTGGATCGACGCAAGAACG
>JAMOPE010000011.1 GCA_027064785.1 Geobacteraceae bacterium | reverse complement strand
AATAAACCTTACCAAGACTGGTGAAAATCAGGATGTAAGAGTGAGTTGAAGCAACAAACAGGTTTTCAACAAAATCCTCTTCTTTCGGCTTGATGCCGCTGCGCCCCTTACCGCCACGCCGCTGTGCCCGATATAGCGAAACAGCATTCCGCTTGATATAGCCCCCGTGAGTGACGGTGACCACCATATCTTCCTCAACAATCATATCTTCGAGGGTCAGATCGGCAGTGCGGTCAAGGATTTCTGTGCGGCGCGGGTTGGCAAATTTTCCGCGCAATTCAACCAGCTCAAGCTTGATGATGTTGAGAATCTCAATTTCACTGGCGAGTATCTCTTTGAGGCGGGCGATCTGAGCGAGAATATGTGTCAACTCCTCGATAATCTTGTCCTGCTCCAGACCGGTCAGCCGGTGGAGGCGCATATCAAGAATTGCCTGAGCCTGAATATCGGAAAAGGAGAAGCGGGCGATCAGACCCTGCTTGGCTTCAGCGGGTGTCGCACTGCCTTTGATAATCTGAATCACTTCGTCGAGATTTTCAAGAGCCAGCTTCAAACCATGAAGGATATGGGCACGAGCCTCTGCCTTCTTTAACTCAAAAATACAGCGGCGGGTGATGATTTCACGCCGGTGATCAATAAAACTATCGAGGACTTCCCGTAGATTAAGAATCTTCGGCTGACCCGAGACAATTGCCAGCATGATAATCCCGAAAGAACTCTGCATCGCAGTCATTTTGTAAAGCTGATTCAGAACAACGCCGGGGATCATATCGCGCTTCAACTCGATAACAATCCGCATGCCGTCACGGTCTGATTCATCGCGCAGGTCGGAAATGCCCTCGATCTTTTTATTTTTAACCAGTTCGGCGATTTTTTCGATCAGTCGCGCCTTATTCACCTGATAGGGAAGTTCGGTAATAATGATCGCTTCCCGGCTGCTGCGACGGTCGATTTCGACCAGCGCCCGGGCACGCATCTGAACAATTCCACGCCCGGTTTTATAAGCAGAAACAATCCCTTCTTTCCCGTTGATAAATCCGGCTGTCGGAAAATCTGGACCGGGAATTTTTTCGATCAGCTCTTCGATTGTCATGCGCGGATCTTCGATCAGTGCAATCAACCCATCGATAACCTCACCAAGGTTATGTGGCGGGATTTTTGTCGCCATACCAACAGCGATACCCTCGGAACCGTTGACCAGCAGGTTCGGGAATTTACACGGAAGAACCAACGGCTCCTGCAATGAATCATCATAGTTGGGACCAAAATCGACGGTTTCCTTTTCGATATCGCTCAGTAATTCATGCGCCAAGCGATCCATTCTAATCTCGGTGTAACGCATTGCCGCAGCCGAATCACCATCAACAGAACCGAAGTTTCCCTGACCGTCAATCAACGGATGGCGCATCGAAAAATCCTGCGCCATGCGGACGATTGTATCGTAAACGGCGGTATCACCATGGGGATGGTACTTACCAATAACATCACCGACAACCCGTGCCGATTTTTTGTAGGGTTTATTGTAATCATTGTTGAGATCGTGCATAGCGAACAGAATTCGCCGGTGAACCGGTTTAAGACCATCGCGGATATCGGGAAGAGCCCGTCCAACGATGACACTCATCGCGTAATCCATATACGATTTACGCATCTCATCAACAATATTAACTGTTACTTTATTTTCCTCTGACAACATCTATTCCTCCAGACTTCCTGTGTGGAAGTAACTGTTTTTTATCAAACATCCAGGTTGGCAACGTTCAACGCATTCATTTCGATAAATTCGCGCCGTGGTTCAACCTGGTCGCCCATTAATACTGTAAATATTTCGTCAGCTCTGATCGCATCCTCGATCGTCACCTGTAACAGAATCCGTTTTTCAGGATCCATTGTGGTTTCCCACAACTGATCAGGGTTCATCTCGCCGAGACCTTTGTAGCGCTGGATATACTGGCCTTTTTTAGCCCGGGTAAGAAAGATATCGAGCAATTCCTGACGATTGGCTATTTCGACATCATCCTTCCCGTCGCTAAGTAATAGAGCCGGTTCATTGAACGAAATTTCTTCGACTTGTTTACGTGATTGCAACAGCAATTTGTATTCGTGGGAAGAGAGGTTTTCAACCGTCTGACGATCAATACGGGCATGAAGATTACCGAATGACACCAGAATTCGATCGGGGTCTTCCAGAACCTCAAATTTTGCTTCAGGCTCCTGAACTCTCAATAGTTCTGCAAGAGGTTCTAAGCTGGCATTGTCAGCATAACCGTTCTTAATTTTTCCTTTCAGGAAAAATTCGAGAATTTCTGCTGGAACGCCACGATTAACAATTTTATCAAAGTGCTGGTTATAACTGATGATATTTCTCAATGTCGGGATGATCTGCTTACCGCGAAGAACTTTTTTACCGTTCTCAAACTCAAGAGAAACACTTTCTGTTCCAGTTTCAAGAAGATAATCGAGGAGAACATCATCATCTTTCAAATATAGTTCCCGTTTACCCCGTTTCACTTTGTAAAGGGGGGGCTGAGCGATATATAGGTGACCACGCTCAACAATTTCCGGCATCTGACGGAAGAAGAATGTCAGCAGCAGAGTCCGAATATGCGAACCATCGACGTCGGCATCAGTCATAATGATAACGCGATGATAGCGGAGTTTGGAAATATCAAAATCGTCTTTGCCGATCCCCGTTCCCATCGCAGTGATCAGGGTTCTGATTTCGTTAGATGTTAACAATTTATCAAAACGGGCTTTTTCGACATTAAGTATTTTACCCTTGAGAGGTAAAATTGCCTGATAACGGCGCTCACGACCCTGCTTTGCACTCCCGCCGGCGGAATCGCCCTCGACCAGATAAATTTCACAGAGAGCTGGGTCTTTTTCCTGACAGTCAGCAAGTTTCCCGGGTAAGGAAAGTCCTTCAAGAGCCCCTTTTCTACGGGTTAAATCGCGAGCTTTACGTGCGGCTTCGCGGGCGCGGGCAGCTTCAATTCCTTTTTCGAGAATTTTCTTTGCAACCTGGGGATTTTCTTCAAGAAAAGTTGCCAGCTTTTCATTCATCAAGGTTTCGACGTAACCTTTGATCTCTGAATTACCCAATTTGGTTTTCGTCTGACCTTCAAACTGGGGATCCGGCAATTTTACCGAAACAACTGCAGCAATTCCCTCGCGCATATCATCCCCGGAAATAGAGACTTTGACATTTTTCAACAGATTATTTGCCGAAGCATATGCATTCATGGTTCGGGTTAATGCCCCACGAAAACCACTGAGATGCGTTCCACCTTCGTGGGTGTTAATATTATTTGCGAATGAAAAAATCTTTTCGTCATAACCATCATTGTATTGGATAGCGACCTCAATCTCTGCACCACCTTTTTCACCATGGAAATAGATAGGTTCCTGATGCAGCGGACTTTTAGCCCGGTTGAGATATTCAACGAAAGAGCGAATACCACCTTCATAGATGAATTCGTGACTTTTTTCACTCCTATCATCCTTAATAATAATTTTGACGCCGGCATTCAGAAAGGCAAGTTCCCTTAAACGCTGTGAAAGGGTCGCAAATGAAAAATCCGATGTGTCAAAAATATCCATGTCGGGCCAGAAGGTTATTTTTGTTCCACGTTTGATCGTATCACCAATTTCTACTAACGGCTCAACAGGGACTCCTCGATGATAACTCTGTCGATAGATTTTACCATCACGGCGTATTTCAAGATCGAGACGACTTGATAAAGCATTGACGACTGATACACCGACACCGTGCAATCCACCAGAAACTTTATAAGCACCATCACCCTGATCGTCAAATTTACCACCAGCATGTAAAACAGTCATAACAACTTCAGCTGCAGACTTTTTTTGCTGCTCATGCATTTCTACCGGGATTCCACGACCATTATCCTCAACCGTAACCGAGTTATCCTCGTGAATGATCACCGTAACTGCATCACAATAACCAGCGAGTGCTTCATCAATCGCATTATCAACAACTTCATAAACAAGGTGGTGTAAACCATTGACCGAAGTTGATCCGATATACATCGCCGGTCTTTTTCTTACAGCTTCAAGACCCTCTAAGACCTGGATACTCTCAGCACCATAATTTTTTTCTTCTGACATAATGACCCTTACTTAAATTAATTCCGTAAATGACCCGTTATCTACTTTATATAACTTGTTGTTATTTTTTTGCGGAAAATCAGTTGTTGTTATAAATACTTGCCCTGAATTTTCTAAAATTTTATTAAAAATATTATTTTTACGCGAAGTATCAAGTTCATTTCCAATATCATCGAATAATAAAATAGGAAAATAGCCTTTATTTTCTTTATAATCTATAATCTGTGCTTGTTTATAACTTAAAAGTAATGAACGTTTCTGTCCTTCTGAGGAATATTTATTTATATTTGAATCATTTATTTTAAAAAGAACATCATCTACATGAGGTCCAGAAAGAGTATATCCATATTTTTTTTCTTTTTCTTCTTGCTTTAAAAATTCACTATTTAATTTATCTTTTATTTCTTCATTTTTATATTTTTTATATTCGATACTATAAATTTCATTTAAATGACTCTTATTTTCAATATCCATTAATATTTCATTGATACGCTTTATAAAAACTATTCTTTTAAAAATTATATGAGATCCATATTCTATTAATTGATCACGCCAAACATCTGGACCATCAATATTTTTAAGATAGAAATTTCTTTGTTTTAAACACTTTAAATATTTTTTGAATATATTTAGATAATCATTATTTATA
>JAMOPE010000010.1 GCA_027064785.1 Geobacteraceae bacterium | reverse complement strand
AGACCGCGGACACCGAAGAATCTGATTTCAGTTATGACCGTTTTCAGGAACTCGATTCATCGACTCCCGATGACGATGACTTCAGCTTTGGTTCAGAATCGGCTACCAATGAGAGCGGCACTGCTGCAGAGAAATCGGAAGAAGATTTCACCTTTGGTGATACTGTCAGCCCGATCGAGAAAGTGATCACAACGGCAGAAAAAGAAAATATTGTCGTAGAGGAAGAGGCTGCTCCGGCAGTCGAAGTCGAACCCACAGAAGATTTCGTTGCAGACACCCCAGTTGAGCCTGAGTTTCCGACCCAACAGGTTGCTGAGAAAAAAGGCGGGCCGATCTCCAGCATCATTCGTATTTTACTGCTGCTGATTCTGGCAATTGTGATTATCGGTGGTGTCTTCGTGTACATGAACGGGACAGATCAGCTGAACCAGACAATTCAACAGATTTTTGGACAACAGATTGATCGGCCGGTGCAAGCCGGCCAGATCACTCTGGTTAATTTAGAAGGGAAGTTTATCCAGAACGAGCAGGTCGGTGAGATGTTCCTGATCCGCGGCGAAGCGATCAATAATTTTTCAGAGCCGCGGGCAGCGATACAAGTCAAGGGGATCATCTTTGATCAGAACGGCAAACCATTACTGCAGAAGACGGTTTTCTGCGGTAACCCGATTGCTGATGACAAGCTCCAGGCCCTCTCTTTTGAGGAGCTTGAAAAAATTATGGGCAACCAGTTTGGTGACGGTCTCAGCAATATGAAGATCGCCAGCAAACAATCCATCCCTTTTGATATCGTTTTCAAAGACCTGCCGAAGAACCTCTCCGAGTTTAGTGTCAAAGTCACTTCATCAAAGCCCGCTACAGAATAAATACCCCCCCTCGGCACAATCCAAACACCCACACAGAAGACAAAAAAGACGGTAACCATCAGAGACAGCTACCGCCTTTAATTTTTTACGTGTATCAGTGTCGATTATTCAGCAGAGATTGCATCTACCGGACAAGAATCAACACAAGCGCCACAATCGGTGCACTCGTCTGCATTGATGCTGTAGATATCACCTTCACTGATTGCTTCGACGGGGCAAGTGGGGAGACAGGCACCACAAGCAATACACTCGTCAGAAATTACATGAGCCATAGTTTTTCCTCCTGAAAATTGTAAGTATTCACCCGACCGTCGGGTGTGCGTTGTTCAGTCTTTTATCAGATAATCAATCTGCTGTCCAGAGCAGAAAAATCCTTGCCAAAAAACATCTGTTTACGCTAGCCTAGCGATCAATCCCAAAAATAAACCTCTGTTATAAAAAATGTTGCGACCTACGTAACTACATATAATTTCGAACTTTATATAGACTCGTACACTTACAAGGAGATAACTACATGGATATACTGGCTCTTAACTGCGGAAGTTCCTCAGTCAAGTATCAGCTTTTCAACTGGACAAAAAGAGAAGTCATTGCCAAAGGAATGGTCGAACGGGTCACAATTGGAGATTCATACATCATCCACGAGGTTCCGGGGCGGGAGACATATCGGGAAGAATACGAATGCCCGGATCATAAAACTGCAGTCCACCTGATTGTCAAAATCCTCACCGACAAAACCTATGGCGTTGTTGAAGACATGAGCAAAATTTCAGCTGTCGGCCACCGGGTTGTTCACGGTGGTGAGCGGTTTGCCAGTTCTGTCCTGATTACCGATGATGTTCTTGATGCGATTAAAGAGGTGCAGCACCTAGCTCCGCTCCACAACCCACCGAACATTTCGGGGATTGAGGCGGCAAAAGTGAATTTGCCCGATGTCCCCCATATTGCAATTTTCGATACCGCATTCCACCAGACGATCCCGGAGCACGCCTACACCTACCCGGTTCCTCAGGATTGGTACACAAAGCACGGTGTCCGCCGCTACGGCTTCCACGGCACCAGTCACCTCTATGTGTCGAAGCGTGCCGCCATGCTGCTGGGCAAAAAACCGGAAGAGTGTAACGTTATTACCATGCATATCGGCAACGGCGTGTCACACACAGCGATCAAGAACGGCGTATCAGTTGACACCTCGATGGGGCTGACTCCCCTTGAAGGAGCGGTCATGGGAACCCGTTGCGGAGATATTGATCCAGCAATCCCAGCATTCATTATGGAACGCGAAGGGCTCACGCCGAAAGAGCTCGACAACATTCTCAACAAAAAATCGGGGATTCTCGGAGTGACCGGTGAATTCACCGATCGCCGTGATGTCATCGAAGCCGCAGAGAAAGGGAATAAGAGTTGTGCCTTAGCGCTGGAGATTGAAAGCTACCGGCTGAAAAAATATATCGGTTCCTACTGTGCCATTCTGGGACGCCTTGATGCCGTTGTCTTTACCGCCGGCGTCGGAGAAATGGCATGGCTGATCCGCGAGAAAGCACTGGACAACCTTGAGCACATCGGTATCAAACTCGACAAAGAAAAGAACCGCAACACCATGACCCGCAAAGTCGAAACAACGATCACCACCCCCGACTCTCCGGTCAAAGTATTCGTCATCCCAACGGATGAGGAGTTGGTCTTTACTGAAGATGTGGTTGCGATCCTTGAAAAAACCTATACCGATCACATGAATTTTAAATATTCATTTGCAGAAAAAGAGTTCAAGCGCAGCTGATCCAGCGATAAGAGCATAAAAAACGGGAGGCCATGTCAAGTGGTCTCCCATTTTTTTGATATTCAATAATAGGCTTCACCATAGTCGGGAACACGATCAAACCAGTCCGGGTCACGCCGGGCCTCAATCAATGCTGCTTCTGTCTGAGCAATAATCCTCTCACGATCTTTGGGATAACTCCCCGCAAGGTTGAGGATATTGGAAACGTGGTTGGAACGAAGAATCGTCTTGTTCGGCTGTAAATTCCGTACGATCCGCAACGCCTCTTCAATAATTTCACCATTCTTCAGTGGAACAATCAAATCAAAGTAGTCATCGTTGTGTCGGCGGAACATCGTCAGTAACGAGAAATACTCCGGTGACAACCGACTGATCCACTCAGCAGTCGCAAAGGCGTGTTCAGAGCTTCTCTCCCGACCTGCCAAACCAAGAATTGCGGTGATCGACAGCTTCATTCCGGCGGTTTTCGCTTTTTCACACTGCTCCAGCATTTCAGCGGCAGAATACCCTTTATTAACCAGTTGCAGTGTCAGATCATCGCCACTTTCCAACCCGAAATAGAGAATCCGGACTTTTCTTTCCCGAAGTTGCTGGAGCTCGGTGACATCCTTTGTTGTCAGACTGCGTGGTGAAGCATACATGCCAACCCGGGTCAGCCGCGGAAATTTCACATTCAGATAATCAAGGATTTTGAGCAGATCATCCTGCGGATAAACCAGCGCATCACCATCTGCCAGAAAGACCCGCTGATATTGAGCACGATGAGCGGCCGGGATCATCTCTATTTCGGCGGCAATATCATCGACACTGCGACAGTGGAACCGCTTCATTTTATACATGCCGCAAAAACGACACTGGTTTTGACTGCACCCGATGGTGATCTGCAGAATAAGGGAGCGGGCTTCCGACGGGGGACGGAAAACCGGTTCTTCGTAATTGAAATAATACATTTTGACTCCGGGAACGGGACAGCGACCTTTCAAACTTGCACAAAGCACGCGAAACCCGCTATCTTTCGTACAAGACGTTTCAATCAATAACCCGATTATAAACAGGGAGACCTCCAAAATGCATCAAGTACACATCAAAAAGACCCAAAAATCGTACAATGTCGGTAAAATTGTCTGCCTTGGGCGTAATTATCTCGATCATATCCGCGAATTAGGTAACAAAGTTCCCGATCGGGCAGTGATTTTCTGCAAACCTGCCAGCAGCCTCCTTGCCGATGGTGGCGCAATCAAAATCCCTGAATACTCCGACGATTGTCACCACGAACTTGAACTCGCCTTACTGATCGGAAAAACCGGCAAACATATTCCGGAAAGTGACGCACTCTCATACCTTGACGGCTATGGGGTCGCTCTCGATCTCACTCTGCGTGATGTTCAAAGTGAATTAAAGGGAAAAGGGTTGCCATGGGAGATCGCCAAAGGGTTTGATACCTCATGCCCCATTTCAGACTTTGTTCCAGCGCAACAGGTCGACAACCCAAATACCTTGCAAATCAAACTGACGATCAATGGTGAGGTGCGACAGGATGGAAATACCGCCCAGATGATGCGCTCAGTCGAAGCGATTATCGCCGAAGTTTCAACATTTTACACTCTGGAGCCTGGAGATATTATCCTGACAGGAACTCCAGCGGGTGTCAGCCGGATTGAATCGGGCGATATCCTCGAGGGGACAATTGAACACGTCGGTTCACTCAAGGTTTCGGTCGCATGAAACCAACCATCGCACTGATTGGACCGGGGCGAGTCGGGAGCGCTGTCGCAAAAAAACTGCATGCTGCCGGATACCAACTGACGGCGATTGTCAGCCGCGACCGCCAGCGTGCTATTGAAGCGTGCCAGTTTATCGACTGCCCTAGTGATGCGGCGACCGACCAATTGGTATCGGTCACATCCGCTGAAGTCATCCTCCTTGCCGTACCCGACGATCAGATCCAATCTGTCGCCCAACAGGTTCACTCAGTCTGCGATCCTAGAAATCCACCGAGTCTCATCCATTTCAGCGGACTCCACCCTGCAGCTATCATGCAGAGCACAACAGACATCCATACAACGTTACTCTGCCTTCACCCCCTGCTGCCGTTTGCAAACCGTGAAAAGGGCTACTATGCCCTCGACCAATGTCCCTGTGCGATCGAATCAAGCACCCCTCAGGGAATTCTACTGGGCAAGAAACTAGCCACGGCCATGGGTGGAACCCCCTTCCCTGTTGCCACAGACAAAAAGGCCCTTTATCACGCAGCGGCGTGCATTTCATCAAATTATTTGGTCACCCTGATCGCAATGGCACGTGATCTGTTCATACACTGCGGGATTGAAAGTGAGCACGCCACTCCCCTGCTACTCCCACTCATGCGGGCAGTGTTCGCCAATGTTGAAGAGCTTGGAGTCGAGCAAGGGTTGACCGGACCGATTGTCCGGGGTGATGTCGGAACCATCACAAAACACCTGCAACAGCTTGAAAGAGAAGCCCCGGAGTTTCTGGAGAGCTACCGTGCTCTCGGGATTCAGACAGCAACCATCGGTGAAAAATCGCAACGCCTTTCCTTGAAGCGGGCTGCCACCATAAAAGATATTCTGGAACAATAATCATCGCGTCGGAAATATCGGAATCTTCAGCCATTCAGGCTTGAAGATAAAAAAATCATTAAAATTATTTTTTTTATTCTCAAACTGGGGTAAACTCCGGAGATCCAATGGATTGTTGTGGTTTCATTTTTTAATGTCATGTTTTTTTATTTTCTTGCCGCGATAACAGTCAAGGGAAAGGGTTTCGATAGATATGCAATGTATCTATCTGAAAAACAAAAGTTACTCTATTGAGAACCTCCCATCAGAACCGGGGCTTCTTGTCGAGTTGCTTGATCTCTGCCGCGATGATGCTGCTAATTTCGAAATGTTTTCGGCAGCGATCAAAAAGGATGTCGCTCTCACGGCGAAAATCCTTCAAGTGGCGAACTCCCCTGCCTATCGACAATGGAACGAACTGGTTGATATCCGCAGGATGCTCATTGTACTCGGGATGACCAACGTCAGAAACATTGTCACCACCTGCGCTATTCAGCAATTCTTCGCAAATTTTACCAAAGATTTCAGCCGCAACGTCCAGTTTATCTGGCTGCGTGCCTTGGTCTGTGCCAATCTTGCCGAAAGAATTTCCGATCTCATCGGCTATAAAAAACCCGGAGAAGTCTTCCTGGCGGGACTACTCCATCAGGTTGGGATGTTGCTGTTCCTCCTCAATCGTGAAGAAGACTACCTGCCGCTGCTGGATCGTTATTTTGAAAAGAGTGATGATTTTTGTGAACTGGAGCAACAGGCATTGCACGCTGATCATTGTGAACTGGGAGCAGCACTGGTTGAAAGCTGGAAGCTCGACTCTTTTATCGCTGATGCCATCCTCTTTCAACACGCTCCGGCAGATGAACTTCAAAGCTCCCCAATGCTGCTAAAAATCCTTGCGGTTGCCAGTCCCCTCAGTTCAAGACAAAGTGCGCGTGAGAATACAACCTACCTTGAAAAGGCGGGGACGCTATTTGATTTAACCGAGGATACAATTCTAGATTGCCTTGATCAAGCTATCGAAAAAAGCACCCGGATGATTAGTGACCTTGGATTTAGCGGACGCTTTTATTCTGCTGACGAAGCAGAACTTTTTGAGGAAGAACAGTACAATAGTGGCCGACAGAAGCTTTCCAGCGCAATTCAGAATATCGCTCTGGGAACCACCATTGGGCGTAGTCACAAAACGGAAATTGTCGATTTCGCTAAGGAGACACGGGCGAGTTTCAGTACTCTGTTCAACCTAGATAAGATGCTCTTCTTTACGGTTGACAAGCAGCAGACAACACTCTACCCCGTCAACGACCTGGAGCAACCTCAGCTTGACGAAATCGAGTTGACCCTCAGCGACAATAACAGTCTGCTGGTCAAAGCGTTTCACGCCGGGACTGCTGTTAGTTCGCTGAATGAAAAATGTTCTATTGCAGACAAGCAGACGATGCGACTTCTCGAGGCGGAAGTTATCTACATGTTACCGATCGTTTATGACAACGCGGCTCTCGGTGTTCTTGTGCTGGGGACAACGGAACGTGAATGGCCCGGGTTGCAAAAGAAGACCGATCTGCTCGATTTTTTAAGTGAAGAAATTGCGACTAAATACTTTTCACTTCACAAAAAAGCAACCCAATCGGCAGGCATGTCGAATCTCGATTTCAGAAAAATTGCTCACGAAATCAGTAACCCGCTGACAATCATTAATAACTACCTCTATATGCTCGGCAAGAAAATCGATGCGGAACACTCGGCACAGGAGGAAATTAAATTCATCAGCGAAGAGATTGAACGGGTCGGCAGTATTTTACTCCGGGCAAAAGATCCTTCTGCCCCGACCAAAAACAAATATAGGCAGGTCAACGTTAATAAACTATTAAAAGAACTCGACACCCTGTTTCACAGTTCTCTGTATAAAACGCATCGGGTTAAATCAACTCTGCAACTCGACGGACAGGTTCCGACTCTCAACTGTCCTCAGGACAAATTAAAGCAGATTCTGATCAATATCATCAAAAACGCTGCTGAAGCGATGGTTGACGGTGGTCAGATGACGATCACGACCCGAGACAATGTCTATCAGAATAATCATCAATTTGTCGAAATAGCACTGCGCGATACCGGACCCGGCATCGACGCAGAAATTTTGAAGAATCTTTTTCAGCCGGTCACAAGTACAAAGGAGGGGCATTCCGGATTGGGGCTTACGATTGTGAATACATTAGTTCAGGAACTTTCAGGACATATTTCGTGTTACTCCAGACAAGGGGAAGGAACTGAATTCAAAATTCTCATCCCCCGTTATCTACCAGAGAGTGAGATTGAACTGAAATGATGGATACTAATCATTTCAATAAATTCCAAAACCCCCAAACGGACAAAAAAAACGCCACAATACTGATTGTCGATGACGATCTTGCAGTCGCAAAAAGTATTTCAATGGTCCTGTCAATCAATGGGCTTAAATCATATTCGGTGGCAGGAGGACACGCTGCACTCGAAGAATTACGTCTCAATAAGTACGAACTGGTACTCCTTGACCTCAATATGCCAGATATGGACGGGATGGAAGTCATCGACCGTATCAACAAAGACAACATCGATACAAATGTTATTGTTGTCAGTGGCGAGTCAGAAATTTACAAAGCGATCCATGTTCTTAAAAATGGGGCAAAAGACTTTGTCCGCAAGCCGTATTCTGCTGACGAACTGCTGTTTTCGATTCAAAATGTTCTGGAAAAAATCTACCTCGAGCGGGAAAACCGTTCGATGGTTGCCAAGCTGGAAGAATCGGAAGCGTTGCATCGCTTTATCGTCCATAATTCCCCCGACCTTCTCTACATGCTCGACAAGAACGGCTGCTTCGTTTTCGTCAATAAAAACACCGTGAAACTTCTCGGTTACAGCAGGCGTGAACTCATCGGAAAACACTACTGCGAAGTGGTCTACTCCGAAGATCTTGACCGCGCAAAAATGTTCTTTAATGACGGGCAACTCCCCAAAGAGACAAAGAGTCAGGAACTGCGGCTGCAGTGTAAAGACAACGGTTCATTGCTCCATGTCGAAGTCCGGGCGATCAACATTGAAAAGAAAATTTCCGGTGGCTATAAGTTGGGAAGAAACAGCCACCGCAAAGAAAACTTTGTCGGAACATACGGTGTTGCCCGAGATATTACGGAGAAAAAGAAAGCCGAAGAAATTATCCGCTTTCAGCATAACCATGATTTATTAACCGGGCTGCCGAATCGATTGTTATTAAATGAACGGTTGAAATCTCTGATTACCCGTTCGCACGAAAATCACGAAAAATTTGCTTTACTGTTTATTGACATCAACCGTTTCAAACTAATCAATGATACCTATGGCCAGGCCGTCGGCGACAAGCTACTGCAAAGCTTTGCCGAAAACCTACGGCGCTGTACCCAGGAAGAAAATACATTAGCCCGGTTAGGAAGTGACGAATTTATCCTGCTGCTGCCGGATATTCAATCCAAAGAGGATGCAATTGTTGCAGCAAAAAGGATCCTTTCTGAAACAGCTCTCCCCTTCCAGCACAAGGGTCATGAAATCCATACCACTCTGAGTATCGGTATCGCCATCTACCCGGAACATGGGCGTACTCGAGAAAAATTGATCAAAAATTCGGATGCAGCAGTTTGTCACACAAAAACGAAAACTCACAAACGTTATTGTGTCTACAATAAAAGTCTCAGTGATAAAAACAGCAATACCGTCTTTATTGAAAATCTTATCCGCGACTCAATCAAAAACGATCGTTTTACCGTTGTTTATCAACCGCAAATTGACCTGAGTAGCGGTAAGATTCATGCAGCAGAAGCGTTGGTTCGAATTCGAGATGATGATGGTAGTTTAATTCTGCCACAGCAGTTTATCGATATTGCAGAAGAAACCTCACTGATTATTGATATTGGCAATATTGTTTTGCACAAGGTGTGTCGTGACATCAAAGCGTGGGGTCGGGATGGCTTAAAACTTCAGGTATGTATCAACATTTCAGCCGTTCAACTGGCGATGGACAATTTCACCGACTACGTTCTTGAAAAACTCCATAGTTGCGGAGTCAACCCCAAAGAAATTGAGCTGGAATTAACCGAGAACGTTCTTATTCAGAATATTGAGCGGACAATTTCCAATATCGTTAAGCTAACTGACGCCGGGATAAAAATTGCTGTGGATGATTTTGGAACCGGCTATTCGTCACTCAGTTATCTTGATCGCCTGCCGTTGAATACTCTAAAGCTTGATAAATTATTTATGAAGAAAATCACCACCGACAATATGAATGATACAATTATCCCGGCGATGATCGGGGTCTCTCACGGTTTACAGCTCGACTTCATCGCTGAAGGGGTCGAAACGAAGGCACAACATGATTATCTGGTTCAACAGGGACCATGTATCGCTCAAGGGTTTTATTACAGCAGACCGGTCGAAAAAGCCCGGCTGTTCGAGTTTATTGAAAGCCATGGTGTCAAACAACTAGCCTGACCCATAAAACACAAGAAGACAAAAGCCCCGAGGGATGAATTCCTGCGGGGCTTTTTATTATTTAACAGAGGGGAGGTTATCAACCCTCCTGAATTGCCGCATGGGCTGCCGCCAGCCGGGCAATAGGAACCCGATATGGCGAGCATGAAACGTAATCAAGCCCAATTTCATGACAGAACGCAACACTGGAGGGTTCTCCACCGTGCTCACCGCAGATACCAACCTTTAATTCAGGCCGGGTACTGCGTCCCCGCTCAAATCCAATTTTGACCAGCTCCCCAACTCCGCGCTGATCAAGAGCAACAAACGGATCTTTTTTCAGCACTCCACGTTCGATATAATCCGGGAGAAAATGTCCGGCATCATCTCGTGACAAGCCATAGGTCGTCTGGGTCAAATCATTGGTTCCAAAAGAGAAAAATTCGGCCTCACGGGCAATGGCATCGGCAGTCAATGCCGCACGCGGAAGCTCAATCATAGTACCAATCAGGTATGAAACGTTGACACCGAAACGTTCGCAGACGTCATCAGCAACCCTGATCGCATTTTTACGCAGAATGGCCAGTTCGTTGACATGGCTGACAAGGGGAATCATGATTTCAGGGACAATATCAAATCCCTCGTCTTTTACCAGTTCGCAGGCCGCTTCCATAATGGCCTGAACCTGCATATCGTAAACTTCAGGATAGGTTATTCCAAGGCGACAACCACGGTGCCCCAACATCGGGTTAAATTCATGCAGGTGCTCAACATGCTCTTTAACTTCCGAAAAACGGAGACCAACGGCATTGGCCAGTTCAGAAACATCGTCGTCGGTCTGAGGAAGAAATTCGTGCAGTGGCGGATCGAGTAACCGGATCGTAACCGGATACCCTTTCATTGCCCGGAAGATTCCAAGAAAATCACCCTTCTGCATCGGCAGAATTTTGTCGAGAGCCCGTTTGCGACCATCAAGATCTTCAGCGAGGATCATCTCCCGCACCGCCTGAATCCGATCCCCCTCAAAGAACATATGTTCAGTTCGACACAACCCGATCCCTTCAGCACCGAAACCGCGTGCAACCTTTGAATCTTTCGGAGTATCAGCATTGGTTCTGACCTTAAGACGACGAAACTGATCAACCCATCCCATTAATGTTGCGAAATTTCCACTGACTTCGGGCTGTACCTTTGGGACATCGCCCAGCATGATTTCACCGAGAGAACCATCCAGAGTGATAAAATCACCTCGCTTGATCAAGTGTCCCGATTTTGTTGTAAGTTGCTGTTTTTCATAATCAATTTTAATATCACTACAACCGCTGATACAGCACTTCCCCATCCCTCGGGCAACCACGGCAGCGTGCGATGTCATGCCACCACGCGCAGTCAGAATCCCCTGTGCCGCATTCATCCCGTGAATGTCCTCGGGGCTGGTTTCTATTCGAACCAAAATGACCTTTTTCTTCAGCCGGGTCTGTTCTTCGGCTTCATCGGCATTAAAAACAACCTGACCGCTCGCAGCACCGGGTGACGCAGGTAATCCTTTAGCGATAATCTGCTTTTCCGCTTTCGGGTCAAGTGACGGGTGCAGTAACTGATCAAGTTGATCGGGATCGACCCGTAGCACTGCTTCTTTCTGATCAATCAACCCTTCACTGACCATATCAACCGCAATTTTAATGGCCGCCGGCGCTGTCCGTTTGCCGGTACGGGTCTGCAGCATATAGAGCTTCCCTTTTTCAATCGTAAACTCAATATCCTGCATATCTTTGTAATGCTGCTCAAGAATTTCACGGATGTTCGCCAGTTGAGCATAGCTTTCTGGCATCACATCTTCCATTGCTGGGAGATCACCCTCTTTGTGTTTGGTACGGTTAATCGGCTGGGGAGTTCTGATCCCGGCGACAACATCTTCACCCTGAGCGTTAACCAGGTATTCACCATAAAAATAGTTTTCACCGGTTGCAGGGTCACGGGTAAAAGCAACCCCCGTTGCACAGTCTTCCCCCATATTGCCGAAGACCATTCCCTGAACGTTAACCGCGGTTCCCCAATCACTGGGGATTGCGTGAAGCTTGCGATAGGTCACAGCCCGCGGAGTCATCCATGAACCAAAGACGGCACCAATTGCCCCCCAGAGCTGTTGTAACGGTTCATCGGGAAAGTCTTCGCCCAGATGTTCTTTATAGCTCGCCTTGAATTCGCCGACCAGTTCCTTTAAGTCATCGGCAGTGAGTTCAGTATCAAGCTGAACACCACGATCATCTTTCTTTTGTGACAGGGTAGCAGCAAAGACATCACCATTCATCCCTTTAACAACGTTAGCGTACATCTGGACAAAGCGACGATAGGAATCGTAGGCAAAGCGCGGGTCATCGCTCTGAGTGATCACACCCTGAATTGTCTGATCATTCAAACCAAGATTAAGGACGGTATCCATCATCCCCGGCATTGAGGCCCGGGCTCCGGAACGCACTGAAACAAGTAAAGGGTTCTGGCTATCGCCGAACCCTTTATTCATTCGTTCCTCTAAAACCGTCAAAGCACGATTAACTTCGTCTTCCAGACCAGTAGGATATTGTTGATTATTTGCGTAGTAAGCCTGGCAGACCTCTGTCGTCAAAGTAAATCCGGGAGGAACCGGCAATCCGATCGACGTCATCTCGGCAAGGTTCGCCCCCTTACCACCTAACAACTCCTTCATTGATCCATCACCATCGGCCTTACCAGCTCCGAAAGCATACACAAACTGTGACATTCTGCTGCTCCTTTTCTTTAGTGATTCAGATCATGTGGAAAATCAGGCAATCTTTTTGAAGTCGGCAATCCCGCTAAAAAGCCCGGAAATCTGAGTGAGTAACGCCAGACGATTTTTTTTAATCACTTCATCATCAACCATGACCATGACGCTATCGAAAAAATCATCAACGGGCTTACCTAATCCGGCAATCACATCCAGCGCCTTAGCGTAATTGCGATCTGCGACAAGAGACGCGACCTCAGCCTGAACTTCCTGCAATCGAGTAAAGAGAACCTGCTCACATTGATCGGTGAGAAGAGACTGATCAACGGGTTGATCCAGTCCTCCTTTAATAATATTACCGACCCGCTTGAATGCAACTGCCAAAGAATCAAAATCGTCACGTTGCTTCAATGCTGACAGTGCTTTGATCCGTTCAAGAGCATCAATCGGTTCAGCAAAAGAGGCACTTAACACAGCGTCAATCACATCAGCGGGATAGGTATCGCCCGACAACATATTGACCAGCCGCAACCGGATGAAACGGACAACCTCAGCAACAATTTCTTCAGCTGGACGCTGTCGTTTAGCCTCAAGAAGTTCGATACTTTGTGCAACCAGCTCCGGAATCGAAATAGCGTAGCCACGATCAAGGATAATCGCCAAGACACCGATAGCACTGCGGCGCAAAGCGTAAGGATCAGCCGTTCCTGTTGGAATCAGTCCGACGCTGAAACAGCCGCAGATCGTATCAATCTTATCGGCAAGGGAGACAAAAGCACCGAGATCATCACTCGGCAGCTGGCCACCAGCCTGAGTTGGAAGATAATGTTCAAAAATTGCCGTGGCGACTGCCGAATCTTCCCCTTCGAGAAGGGCATACTCACGCCCCATCACCCCTTGTAATTCAGGAAACTCGTAAACCATTCCGGTTTCCAAATCACACTTAGCCAAGATTGCAGCACGACGGGTCTGCTCAACTTTTTCAGGAGCAAACTGTTCAGCCAGCTCGACAGCAAGCTTTGTAAAACGCTCGACTTTTTCGAAACTGGTTCCCAACTTTGCCTGGTAAACAACCTTCTTCAACGCCTCAAGGCGTGATTCCAAAGAGACTTTCTGATCCTCACGCCAGAAGAACATTGCATCCGATAAACGTGCACGCAACACCCGCTCGTTCCCTGCAATAACCACTTGCGGATCTTTCGCGTGGGTGTTTGCAATCGTGATGAAGTTCGGCAAAAGTTTTCCCTGATCATCAACAAGTGTAAAGTATCGTTGATGCTCACGCATACTGGTAATCAGCAACTCTGGTGGAAGCTGAAGGAATATTTCCTCAATCGAACCAGCCAAAGCCTGTGGAGATTCAACCAGAAAGCTGACTTCTTCCAGCAATTCTTCATCAGGATTCAATTTGCCACCAAGCTTTTGAGCTAACTCTTCAAGCTGAGCAGAAATAATTTTACGCCGTTTATCAACTTCAGGGATCACATGGTGCTGTTCAGCTTTTTCGAGGTATTCTGCAACACCCGAAACCGTAAATTCCCCGGGAGCCATGAAGCGATGACCACGGGAACAGTTTCCGCTGGTCAGATCACCAAAGGTAAACGGGACGACCTCACCGTTATACACAGCAACAATCCAGTGCATTGGTCGGGCAAACCGGACATCAAGATCTTTCCAGCGCATCGATTTTTTGAAAGAGAGATTTCCAACCACCCGGGGGAGGATCTGCTCAAGCTCAGTTTTAGATTCGCCACCCTCAATCACCTTGGAGATAAACAGATATTCGCCTTTGTCAGTTTCAATCCGTTGTAAATCTTCAACAGCAACATCGTTTGTCCGGGCAAAGCCTTCAGCCGCCTTGGTTGGGTTACCATCCTTATCAAAAGCAATCCGTGCCGGCGGGCCGGTAATTTCCAACTCCTGTCGCTGTTGCTGTAACGCAACGTCACTGATCGTAATCGCCAGGCGACGCGGGGTAGCAAAAGTACGAATCTCTCCATAAGAAATTCGTGCCTGTTCAAGTTCCTGACACAGGTGTTGTTGCAGATCTTTCAATGCAACCGGGATAAATCCCGCCGGGATCTCTTCGGTTCCCAATTCAAGAAATAGTTCCGCAGACATGTATGACTCCAATTTACGCACCGACGAAGCGGGCAAATATGTTTGATATTATTTCTTTAACAGCGGATGACCAAGTTTTTCGCGTTGGACAAGGTATCCGGCGGCACACAGCTTCGACATATTTCGAACCCGCCCGATATAACCGGCACGCTCGGTCACAGAAATCGCATTCCGTGCATCCAGCAGATTAAAGGTGTGTGAACACTTCAGAACAAAATCGTAAGCCGGAAACACCAACTCTTTTTCGATCAATTGTAAAGACTCTTTTTCATACATATCGAAGAGCGTGAACAGCATATCGGTATCAGCTTCTTCAAAGTTGTAATGGGAGAATTCAACCTCAGTTTGATGGTGAATATCACCATACGTGATCCCGTCAATCCACTCGAGGTCATAAACATTATCAACACCCTGAAGGTACATGGCAATCCGCTCGATGCCGTAGGTAATCTCACCGGGAATCGGTTTAAGCTCAAAACCGCCACACTGCTGAAAGTAAGTAAACTGGGTAATTTCCATTCCGTCCAGCCAGACTTCCCAGCCCAGTCCCCAGGCACCAAGAGTCGGGGACTCCCAGTCATCCTCAACAAAACGGATATCATGTGCCAGAGGGTCAATACCAAAGCTTTTCAACGAATCAAGGTAGAGATCCTGGATGTTTTGCGGAGAGGGCTTCAGAATAACCTGAAACTGGTAATAATGTTGCAGACGATTAGGGTTCTCACCGTAGCGGCCGTCGGTCGGACGACGTGACGGCTCAACATAAGCAACATTCCATGGCTCAGGACCGAGCGCGCGCAAAAAAGTTGCCGGATTAAATGTCCCCGCCCCTTTTTCAATATCGTATGGCTGTTGAATAACACAGCCCTGCTCTGCCCAATAGTTCTGAAGCGACAAAATTAAATTCTGAAAAGTCACATTACCTCCAAAGAAACCATAAACCGCTATAAATGGCGGGAATTATAGATACGAAACGGGAGCGCAAGTGTAGCTTTCACCTTTACAGATGTCAAGATTTCAACAGATGTTCTGCGGTTATTCTCTGGTGAGGAACTGACGTGATTTCGGCTCTCTCGGTAAAACCTGATGCAGCACTTGATCAAGAATCAATCCTGCTTCCCGGATGGTTTTTTCTCCGAACTGAAACCCGTTGAACCGATGATGAACAACTTTAAGCGACCGAGCTAATGTTCCCACGGTACCAAGTTCAACATCCAGGGCCATTGAACCGGCACAGTCAAGGCACAAACTGCCACCCCGGACAGAATCAAAGCGTATTGATTCCTCTGAGAAGATCTTTAGACACTCACTGCAATGGAGAAGATGAGGCATGTAGCCAAGAAGATAGATCAGACGTAATTCAAACAGCAAGCGGGCGATTTTCAACTGCCCCCCCTGCTCAAGGTAATCGAGAAAAGAGAATAATAACTCGTAGATCGTGAGGTGAGGCTCTTCGTCCTCAAGCAGAAGTGTGACGAGTTCTGAGCCATAACTGGCAAGAGCAAGGCGTTGAAAATCACTCCGCAATCCAATGCGAGAATTAACAAGATCGGCTTCCTGAAGAAGCCACAGATCACCACGCCCTGATGTCCACTGGAATACCGCCTGTGTGAAGGGGTCGAGGACCGCACCAAAACGCTTTCGGCTTTTCCGTGCAGCCCGTGCAAAGCCTTTCTGCAGACCAAATTCAGCAGTGAACAGAGTGAGAATAATATCAGCCTCGCCATAGTTTGTATGACGAAGAACAATCGCTTCACAACGTTGAGGACAGTGCGCCATGTCAGACTCTGCACAAAAGTGCTATAGCACTGGATCTTAGGATAAATAGGGAAGGAACGCTGTTGCTGTTCCAAAATAGATAAGAATGCCGGTAATATCGTTGACCGTCTGAACAAAAGGACTTGAAGCAATTGCCGGGTCAATGCCGATTTTCTTAAAAAACGCAGTTACAAGGACCCCCATACAGGCGGCAACGGTGATCGCAGCAATCATTGCAACACCAACGACCATTCCGAGATAAACATTTTGATGCCAGATCGTTGCAACCGTCGCAATTGTTAAACCACAGACCAGCCCCATAATAAGACCAACCCGCAATTCTTTTAAAAATATACGGCGTAGCATCGAAAAATCGACACGACCGGTGGCAAAACCCCGAACCAGAATTGTAGAGGTCTGACTCCCGACGTTACCACCCATCCCGGTAATAACAGGAATAAAAGATATCAGCATAATAGCGTGTTCAAGGGTTGCCTTAAAAAACCACATCAGCGTTCCGGTAATGACTCCACCGAAAAGAGTGGTCAACAACCACGGCAAACGCAACCTGGCAATCTGGAACGATTTATAGCCAAGCAGCATCTCCTCTTCACTGGTACCTGCCATCCGCAAAATATCTTCTGTCGCTTCATCGCGCATGACGTCAATAACATCATCAACAGTAATAAGACCAATCAACTTTCCCTGATCGTCGACAACTGGAACTGCAAGGATGTTGTATTTTGCGACCAGATCAGCGACGTCTTCCTGATCCATATCTGTTCGAACCCTCATCACATTCGTTGACATGATGTCTTTGAGTTCTGTCGTCGGCGGGACTGTCAGCAACTGACGCAATGAGAGGACACCGACAAGATGATTATGTTCATCGGTCACGTAGACATAGAAGACCATTTCATAGTCTTCTGAGTCCTGTAGAGCCTCAATAGCTTCTTTAACAGTGATATTTTGGTCTAGCGAGAAGACTTCGGTCGACATAATGCCGCCAGCCGTATCTTCATCGTACCCAAGCAGATGTTCGACATCAACAGACTGGTCATCATTCAGTGCAGCAAGAATATCCTCGGCAAGTTCCTCAGGTAAACTTCTGATAAAAACAGCACTGTCATCATCAGCCATTTCGTGAATAATCGAAACAAGGTAGTGTTTATCCAGAAGTTCTGCGAGCTTCGGCCACGATTCAGGGTCAAGCTCAGCAAGGACATCAGCAGCACGGTCATTATCGGGAATAAGTTCTAGAAGGGTTTTCTGTTCTTCAAGCTGTAGGTGTTTAAACAGGTCTGCAATATCGGCCGGGTGAATTTTAGCCAGAGCTTTTTTTAAATTGACCGTCGCTCCACGCCGGAGTAGTTTCAAAACCGTTGTCTGAAGTACCTGCATTTTTTGTTCGTGCATAAAACCACCCGATACTATTAATACATTTGAAATACTGGAGCTCTAAGAAACTAGCATTCCGGTCCAGAAGAGTCAACGCAGTGGCCGGAATGGTGAAATCTTCAGAACAAAAAAAGGGGGCAAAGAGATATCTCCTTGCCCCCTGATTCTTCAGATTGCGCTATGAACTAAGCCGATTCAGCAGTCTCCTGCGCCGGAGCATCGCTCTGTGCAGTGTACCCTTCTTCAACCAATTCGATAATTGCCATAGGAGCGTTATCACCCTGACGATTTTCCAAGCGAATAATCCGAGTATAACCACCGGGACGCTCAGTATAACGCGGAGCAATCATTTCAAACAACTTTGCGACAACCTTCTGATCGCAAATAACACGTAGAGCCTGGCGACGGGCATGAAGATCGCCACGCTTACCAAGAGTAATCATTCTGTCAACCAGTTTACGAAGCTCTTTAGCACGTGTCACTGTTGTTGTGATTTTCTCATTTTCAAAAAATGAGGTCACCATGTTACGCATCATGTGTTGACGATGGTCAGGCTTACGTCCGAGACGTCTGCCGGATTTATTGTGGCGCATTGCTTTAGTTCCTTTCTATAAAACAACCAAAGGAGGACTACTCGTCGTCCTGACCCTTTTGAATCAATTTCAAATAATCGGGATCTGGAAAATTCTCCAGCTTCATGCCGAGGCTCAACCCCATTTCGGACAAGATGTCCTTAATTTCGTTCAGAGACTTCCGACCAAAGTTCTGAGTCTTCAGCATCTCTGCTTCAGATTTCTGTACCAGCTCACCAATCAGGTTGATCTGAGCATTCTTGAGGCAGTTTGCACTCCGTACAGACAACTCAAGCTCTTCAACCGAACGATACAGATTTTCGTTTATCTTCTGCTTCTCACTATCCTCTTCTTCAAGAACAGGCTCATCAGTCTCATCGAAGTTGATGAAAATCTGAAGTTGCTCTTTAAGAATCTTAGCTGAATAAGCAATTGAATCCTCAGGTCTAACACTGCCGTCGGTATAAACCTCAAGAGTCAGCTTGTCGTAATCGGTAATTTGACCAACCCGGGCATTCGAAACGTTATAGTTAACTTTGGAAATCGGTGAAAAAATTGCATCGATCGGAATCGTTCCAACAGGCGCGCTCTCATCACGATTTTTCTCAGCAGAGACATAACCTTTACCCATAGCGACGGTCATGTCGATTTCCAGGTCGGTCTCGTCACCACAAGTTGCAATGTGATGATCAGGGTTGAGGATCTCAACGTTATTATCAGTTATGATATCACCTGCCCTAATAACGCCGGTTCCCTTTTGTACGATCCGGACATTACGAGGGTCGTGTCCATGCAAACGGACTTTAACCCCTTTTAAGTTCAAAATGATATCCGTGACATCCTCAGTCACACCCACGACACTGGAGAACTCATGCTGAACGTTCTTAATCCGCACAGAAGTGATTGCCGCACCTTGCAGTGACGACAGCAGAATACGCCGCAAAGAGTTACCAAGAGTTGTACCAAACCCACGTTCAAACGGCTCCGCAACGAATTTCCCGTAATTTTCGGTCAATTCTGTTGCTTCCAGCCGTGTTGGCTTGATCAGATCTCTCCAGTTTTTGTACATATATTGATTCTCCCTCTCAAGAGTCCCTGACGAGGTTACTGATTATTTCGAGTAAAGTTCAACGATCAGTTGTTCCTGGAACTCTGGCGTTGTCAATTCACTTCGAACAGGCAGAGTTTTGATAGTTCCCTTAAAGGCATCACGCTCAAGCTCAACCCATGAAGGAACGCCACGACGCATCACACTATCAAGAGATTCATTAATGCAGGTGACCTCACGACTCTTCTCGCGCAAGGTGACCACGTCATTTGGACGAACCAAGTAAGATGGGATATTGACCTTCTGACCATTAACCTGAAAGTGTCCGTGACGAACCAAAGTTCTTGCCTGGGCTCTTGAAACAGCAAAGCCAAGACGATAAATAGCACTATCAAGGCGACGCTCAAGCAGCATCAGGAGGTTCTCACCGGTAACGCCCTTCATGCGATCAGCTTTAGCAAAGTAAAGACGGAACTGCTTTTCCTGCAAGCCGTAAGTCCGTTTCATCTTCTGCTTTTCACGCAATTGAGTTCCATAATCAGAAACCTTGGTACGGCGCTGACCATGTTGTCCCGGAGCATAATTACGACGCTCAAGAGCACATTTATCGGTATAACATCTGTCCCCTTTCAGGAACAGCTTGGAATTTTCTCTTCTGCACTGGCGGCAGACTGGACCAGAGTATCTAGACAACTTCTTCCTCCTTGATGCTTAAACGCGACGACGCTTGGGTGGACGGCAACCGTTATGTGGAATCGGGGTTACGTCCTTAATCATGGTCACTGTCAAACCTGCTAATGAGAGCGCACGCAGAGCAGACTCACGACCACTACCCGGACCTTTGACGTAGGCTTCTACCGAACGCATCCCATGTTCCATTGCTTTGGTCGCAGCATCTTCAGCAGCAATCTGTGCAGCAAACGGGGTACTTTTACGTGATCCCTTAAAGCCTTTAGCTCCAGAGGTAGACCATGCAACAACATTTCCTGCCGGATCGCAAATAGTCACAATTGTATTGTTGAAGGTGGATTGAATGTGCACAACACCTTTGGCAATATTCTTTTTCTCGACTTTCTTACGTACGACTTTTTTACCTTTAGCCATGATATCTCCGCTTATTTCTTCTTACCGGCAACGGTCTTCTTCGGTCCCTTACGAGTCCGTGAATTGTTCTTGGTATTCTGACCACGCGCCGGAAGACCTTTACGATGACGCAAACCACGATAACAGCCAAGATCCATTAACCGCTTAATATTCATTGTCAACTCACGACGCAAATCGCCTTCTACGTTGCAATCTTTATCAACCAGTTCACGAATTTTAACCAGTTCGGATTCAGTCAAATCATCAGTACGGGCATTGAAATCAACGCCAGCCTGCGAAAGAATCTTTTGAGACGTAGTGCGGCCAATCCCATAAATATAGGTCATAGCCACTTCAATGCGTTTGTTACGCGGTAAATCGACTCCTGCAATACGTGCCAATTTTTCCTCCTAGGGCTTTTATCCCTGTCTTTGCTTGTGTTTGGGATTCTCACAGATGATCCGGACAACACCCTTGCGTTTAATTACCTTACATTTATCACAGATCTTCTTTACGGAAGCTCTAACCTTCATTTTGAGATCCTTTTCCAGTCATTATCTATCTACAGATAGATCCTACTATGATTCTAACTATCGAGACGGGTCAGTATTTCAGGTCCGTTCTCAGTCAATGCTATCGTATGCTCAAAATGGGCGGAAAGTTGACCATCTGCGGTCACTGCAGTCCATCCATCCTCTAAAACTTTAACATCAGGAGCACCAACGTTCACCATCGGCTCTATTGCTATCGTCATTCCCGACTTCAGAAGTGGTCCCCGTCCCGGGATACCGTAGTTCGGAACCTGCGGATCTTCGTGGAGTTGTCGACCAATACCGTGTCCAACAAAATCACGAACGACACTAAATCCGTCGCGCTCTACTCGCGTCTGAACCGCATTTGAAATATCCGAAAGGTGATCACCGGTTATTGCTGCGGCTATGCCACATTCAAGAGACTCTTGAGTCACTTGAAGTAGTCTTTGCGTTTCCTGACTAATTTCACCGATAGGTACAGTTATCGCCGAATCACCGAAAAAACCATCAATGATCAGTCCAAAATCAATACTAATGATGTCGCCTTCAACCAGTGGATTACTGTTCGAAAATCCATGAACAACCTGGTTATTCGGTGAAGCACAAATAGTAAAAGGAAAGCCACCGTAACCTTTGAAAGCCGGTCGGGCCTTCCACTTAATACACTGCTTTTCAGCCAGACGATCCAGCTCCAGCGTTGTTACCCCGGGCCGTACCTTCTCGCGTAACATCTGCAAGATTTCTGCGACCATTTTTCCTGCCCGGCGCATCTTCTTAATTTCATTGCGGGACTTGATAACAATCAATTATTTATCCTGGAGTGCCTTAACGATCGAAGCTTGAACGTCGGCGATATCAGCCATACCATCGATGACCTGTAACAGCCCCTCAGCTCTATAATAATCTTCGAGGGGTGCAGTCTGCTGATGATAGACCTGCATGCGATTTCTGATTGTCTCTTCACAATCATCATCGCGCTGAACAAGCTCACCACCACAGACGGTACAACGACCATCCGCACCGGGTGGATCAAACTTAAGATGAAAACCCTTACCACACTGGCGACAAGTACGACGACCTGTCAGTCTTTCGACCAGCGCATCGGTATCTACCTGCAACGACACGACAGAGTCAAGAGGTTTTGCAATATCAATCAGAACCTGTTTGAGAGCGTCAGCCTGTGGAATTGTCCGCGGGAAACCATCAAGAATGAAACCACCTTGGCAGTCTTCCTGCTGTAACCGCTCACGCACAATACCGACAACAATCTCGTCAGAAACAAGCTCCCCAGCATCCATACACTCTTTAGCTTTTACACCCATAGGCGACTGAGCACGCACCGCAGCACGCAACATATCCCCTGTGGAAATTTGCGGTATGCCGAATTTATCTTCGAGCATAGTCGCCTGAGTTCCTTTTCCTGCCCCCGGAGGGCCCAGCAGAATAATCTTCATAAAAATCTATCCTAGCCGTGACGACCTTTAAGGGTTACACCTTTCATAAATCCTTCGTAGGATCTTGAGATAAGGTGAGCCTCAATCTGAGACGCAGTATCCATACCAACACCAACAACAATCAGCAATGACGTTCCACCGAAAAAGAACGGGACGTTCAACTGACTGATTAACAGCGTTGGCAGTACACAGACTACAGAGATGTAAATTGCACCAGCAAACGTCAAACGACTCAAGACGATATCGAGATAGTCCGCAGTTTCCTTGCCTGGCCTAATTCCAGGAACAAAACCACCCTGTCCCTTAATATTGTCTGCAACATTTGCCGGGTTAAAAGTTATAGCCGTGTAGAAGTAGCAAAAGAATACAATAAATGCAATATAAAATATATTATAGACCCAATGAGTCGGCGACATATATGCAGACATCGTCTTGACCCATGGAGCATCAATAAAATTTGCTATCGTCGCCGGAAACATCATAATAGAACTGGCAAAAATCGGCGGAATAACACCACTCATATTAATCTTCAGTGGTAAATGGCTGGCTTGTCCACCCATATTACGCATACCAACAACACGTTTAGCATAATGGATAGGGACACGCCGCTGTGCACGCTCCATAAAGACAATTGCGGCAATCGTCAAAAGCATAAGAGCCAAGATGAAGATTATGATAGCCGGAGACATTGCCCCAGTTTGGGCTAGACGTACCGAGTTGACGATCGCTGATGGCATACCAGCAACAATCCCGGCAAAGATTATCAGAGAGATACCGTTTCCAATTCCTCTCTCAGTAATCTGTTCACCCAACCACATAATGAAGGCTGTACCAGCCGTCAGAGTTATAACAGTCATCAGGATAAAGCCGACACCTGGATTCGGAATAACCGGTTCACCAGCGGGTCCAACCATCGACTGCAAACCAAACGCAATACCCGTCCCTTGAATAACAGCAAGCAGGATGGTTCCATAGCGTGTATATTCGGTAATTTTCTTGCGCCCTTGCTCACCGTCCTTGGACAGCTTTTCTATTGGCTCAAAAACAACGGTCAAAAGCT
>JAMOPE010000009.1 GCA_027064785.1 Geobacteraceae bacterium | reverse complement strand
GAACTGATTATCCATCGCGATGATCGTCCGCTGCTTGGCCGGGCTGCCGAGCATGCCGCCGCTTTCGGACTGCAGGCAGAGCCGTCACCGGCACCGACGCGCCAGCTGGAGGGTGGTGAAACCCTGCAGCTGGGAGAATTGTCGCTGCAGATTATCCATACCCCCGGTCATTCCCCCGGCGGGATATGTATTCTGGTCGACGATTGTCTGGTGGTTGGCGACACCCTGTTTGCCGGTTCCATCGGGCGGACCGATCTGCCGGGCGGTCACCATCAGCAGTTGATTACGAACATCAAGGAAAAGCTTCTGCCATTGCCGGAAGAGACCAAGGTTTACCCCGGTCACGGGCCGATGACGACGATTGGTGAAGAGAAGCTCTACAATCCGTTTTTAAGCTAGGAGCAAGTCATGTTGCAGGGAAAGAGTGTTGTTCTCGGGGTCAGTGGCGGGATCGCTGTCTATAAAGCGGTGGAGTTGCTGCGTCTGCTGACAAAAGCGGGAGCCGATGTCCACGTCATTATGACGAAGAATGCCCGCGAGTTTGTCACTCCGCTGACCTTCCAGACGTTGTCGGGCAACCCGGTTCATACCGATCTGTTCAGTCTCTATCAGGAACATGAAATCGACCATATTTCTCTGGCGGATCGCGCTGATCTGTTTATCCTTGCCCCGGCAACCGCCAACCTGATCGGAAAAATTGCTCATGGGCTGGCCGACGATCTGTTGACTACCAGTGTTATGGCGACCAAAGCTCCGGTGCTGATCGTCCCGGCAATGAACGTCAATATGTACGAAAATCCCATCTATCAGCGCAATGAAAAACAGCTGATTGAGTTCGGCTACCACCTGCTGGAGCCGGTCACCGGGGCATTGGCGTGTGGCTGGGAAGGGAAGGGGAAGATGCCCTCTCCCGAAGAGATTATGGCTGCTGCAGCCGGTGTCTTTGTTCCAAAGGATCTGCTGGGTCACACCATTCTGGTGACGGCAGGACCGACTCGCGAAGAGCTTGATCCGGTTCGCTATATCTCCAATTACTCATCGGGGAAAATGGGCTTTGCCATTGCCACCGAAGCGCGTCACCGTGGTGCCGAGGTGATTCTGATCGCCGGGCCGACCAACCTGACCGCTCCCGCCGGGGTTCGTTATGTTCCGGTTGTTTCGGCGCAGGAGATGCGCGAGGCTGTTTTTGATGCACTGGAGAGAGCCGATGTTGTCATCAAGGCAGCGGCGGTGGCCGATTACCATCCTGTCGTCCGCTCAACCCAGAAAATAAAAAAGACTGCTGATGATTTGACGCTGCAGCTGGAGAAAAATCCCGATATTCTCGCAGAAATCGGTCAGCAGAAGGGGGGCCGGATCGTTGTCGGCTTTGCCGCCGAAACTGAGCGGTTGCTGGTTCACGCTGCCGAAAAGTTGAAGAAAAAGAACCTTGATCTGATTGTCGCCAACGATATTACCAAGGCGGGGGCGGGGTTTGATGGCGATACCAACATCGTCCGGCTGCTCCATGCCGATGGCCAGGTCGATGAGCTGGAACTGATGAGCAAAGCGGCTGTCGCTGAAAAAATCCTCAATCAGGTGAAACGGTTATTAGACAACCGTAAATAGCGGCAGGATTTCATCGGGGTCGGTGATTCCAAGTTTAAAACGGTTGCGCAGCTCTTTGAGGATCAATGTCGAATCGTCGGGATGGAGTTTTCCTTCCAGCCAGAGGTGATTCATATTTTTACGGATCAGCCCTGCAGCGGTGAGGGCACGATCGCCGGTCGGATCGGCATTCCAGTAGAGGCTTTCACTGTCCCCCAGAATGCCATTGGTCGCTTCAAGGGCCATCTGCATATATTCGTGATGTTCCTCCTCATCAAACGACCATTTTGAGCGTCTGGCGATGGTGTCGATGAGGTTGTGCCACTGCTGCAGCCGGGTAATCAGCATCATCGAATTGAATATTTGCTTGTTGGTGCGGAACGAAAAGATCGTATCGACAAGAATTTTATTCAACATTTTATCGTGCTGACGATTATCGCGTTTCGCCAGTTGCTGTGCTGTTTCCCACGTTTCATCACGCACCCCGAGATCGGCACGGATCTCCCAGTAGGCGTGGTTGAGGACAATGGTGTTGTAAGTCATGGACAGTTTGTAGGGGACGAAATAGTTGTGGGCAATCGTGTCGGCGGCCAAGTGAGCGAGATAGCCATAGGCGCACGCTTCGGCCGCCGGGCTTTCACGACGACTTTGTTCCAGCAGTTTGTTGCCGATCCGCCAGTTGTGACAGTGATCCAGATGGTGGGTGTGTTTTTTCCCCAGGGTAATGTCGGCAGCAATGCAGCCGTAGAGAAAGTCGAAGGGATGACTTGCCAGCAGTGCCTGCAGTGTTGCTGAAAGAGCTTCGGGAGCCGCTAACAATCGCAGTCCAAGGCTGAGATGAACCCCGGCACCCCAGGCAAACGCATCGGCAGGAAAAATCAGTAGTATAAGTAGCAATAGTAAAAGGCGGAACATAACGCCCCCAGGATAAATTTTATGTCTGATCAATTATATCACGAATGTCACGAAGTTATCGCCCAGGGAAAAGCAATTCTTGAAGATTTGCAGGAATGGGGATTTGAAACGGTGCAACCGCTGCCGATTGAATCGGCTTCCCCTGTGGTGGCTGAAGAGATAGCTCTCTATCCGGCTGAGGATGATGAAACTCCTGCTGCTCCAATGGTTGAAACTCCCGAAACTCTTGATGCTTTACAGAAGAGTCTCGATGGGTGTTCCCGCTGTTCCCTGTGCCAGCAACGCAATCATCTTGTTTTCGGGGCCGGAAATCCGCAAGCGCGGGTGGTTTTGGTGGGTGAAGCTCCCGGACGGGAAGAGGATCTTCAGGGATATCCGTTTGTCGGTGAAGCGGGGCAACTGCTGGAAAAAATTCTACAGGCGATGAATCTGTCGCGGCAGACCGTCTACATCTGCAATGTCATCAAATGTCGCCCGCCGGGGAATCGTGATCCCAAGCCCGATGAAATTGCGGCGTGTGAGCCGTTCCTCAAACAGCAGCTGGCGATCATCAAACCTGAAATTATTATTACGCTGGGGCGTTTTGCCGCTCAGACATTGCTTAAAACGACCGCTCCGATTGGCCGTTTGCGTGGCCAGTGGCGTGAATATGAAGGGATTGCCCTGATGCCGACTTTCCATCCGGCGTACCTGCTACGCAATCCGTCGGGGAAACGTCCGGTGTGGGAAGATATGAAACTGGTGATGCAGCGGTTGAATAATCAGGCGAAATAATTGATGTAGGTTCCCGGCGGGGGAGTGTCGGGAGTCTGTAGCTGATATTTTTCTGTGGTGGGTTGTTCCAGCACCTGCATTGCCGGTTTTTCTTCGGGGATTCCTGTTGCTTCGACGAGAACTCCGGGATTTTGCGTCTGCTGTGGTGCGAGGCTGTCCGGCGTGTACAGATCGACGTATTCGGCATCAATCACCTGCGCCGACGCAGCATTCTTGCTGTAACTGTCGTTCGCCTGGCGAAGGCGTTGCTGCTTCCCCGTCTGATCCGTTGTTGCCGGATTTGATTCCAGCGCAACAAGCTGTGACCGGTTATAAGTGTACGAACCGCCAATCTGCATAAAACCTACGCCCCAAGTAATCATGTTATTTTTTACTAATTCTCTAATTGTAGAGAAAATCGACGTTTATTGCAAGAGTCTAAAAAATGTCGGCTGGCGGGTGAGATTATTCGATATGCTCTTTGGCGGTTTTCAGGGCGAGCTGCTTATCTTTGGTCAGCAGGTGCCACATTTTTTCCGAAGAATGGAGCGTAGCGCTCTTGTCCTGACCGGTACAGTAGTACCAGTGACCATAGCGGACGATACTGGAAAACGGATGGTTTTTATCGCACAGGATTCCGCAATGGTTGATCCCCTTAAAATAGACCATCTCATCGGGTTCCTCGTCGTAGGTCAGTTTTGTCGGGAGTTCAAGCTGGGAAATGTCCCCCTGTTCTTCGGCCTGCTGGTCAAGCCAGGTTGAGATCGCCATGGTGTGAGCTCCTGTCTGATTTTGTCGGGTTATATCTAGCCATTTTTACCGCAATTGACGATTATTTACCAGCTTGTCATGCTTTTTCGTTGATCGCCTGTTCATCCGGTAAAATTCATCTATACTTTGTAAAACATTGAATTCATGGAAATTTATAGTTCCATTACTCTGGTGAAAATCATGGACATACCTTCTCCTTGGGGGAGAAGGTGCCCGAAAGGGCGGATGATAGGGGGGCTGTGAACGGTGTTTCCCCCTCACCCGACGCTAACGCGCCACCCTCTCCCCGAGGGAGAGGGGATGATTTTCTTGATTTTGAATGACTGTCTGTCTCAGGAGTATTGGTTGAAAAAATCGACTCTGTCATCAGCACGCTCTGAACCCGGTAATACGGCACTCTACGCTAAATACCATTCGGATAATGCGGTTTCTCAGTATTGTGATGCCCATTATGGGGAGGATATGTTCGGGGTTGCCAATTTTCCCGGAGAAATGGCGCGGCTTTGTCTGGAAAAATTGACAGACAGCCCTAAATTAAACGCTCTTGACCTCGGTTGTGCAGTCGGTAGAGCCTCTTTTGAACTGGCCAGATCTTTTGAGAGTGTCACCGGTGTCGATTTGTCGTCCCGGTTCATTGCAATCGCCAAGCGTATCCAGAAAACGGGGAGGGTGTGTTATCAGCGTCAGGAAGAGGGGGATCTGGTCTCAGATTGCGAAGTCTCTCTGTCTGAGTTGAATCTGCTTGATACCGCGTCCCGTGTGACCTTTCTGCAGGGGAACGCCCTAAGTCTTGATGTGCAGTTGTGTGGT
>JAMOPE010000008.1 GCA_027064785.1 Geobacteraceae bacterium | reverse complement strand
TGTCCCCTGATACACCCTGGCCGCCTGTTCATCGTTCCCCTTAAAACGGACATTGGAGAATTCGCTCTCAGCCATACCAGGGGCCACCAGAGTCACCCGCACTTTTGTTCCGATCAGATCGGCACGCAAGTTCCGGCTGAACTGTTGAACGAATGCTTTGGTTCCACCATAGACATTACCACCGGGATACGGCCATGACCCCGCGGTTGACCCAACATTAACAATATGACCGCCATTCTGCTTGACCAGCTTCGGTAAGATCGCCCGTGTGCAATACATCAACCCTTTGATATTGGTATCGACCATCGTCTCCCAATCATCAAGATCAACATCCCAGGAGGGCTCAAGTCCCAGCGCCAACCCGGCATTATTGAGCAACACATCGACATCACTTAAACCACTCAACAGGGTAAGGACCTGTTCACGATCCCGTACATCAAGAGCGATAGTCTGCCGGACTGCATCTCCAAGCTGGTGCTGCAATGCTTCAAGCCGATCGGTTCGCCGACCGGTGAGAATCAGCTCCCAACCCTGTGCTGCAAAGTATTCAGCACAAGCCTTGCCAAACCCGGATGTCGCTCCGGTTATCAGAATTGTTTTTGCCATAAAATCTCTCTCCGATGTCAATAGATAGACCCAAAGAATTTACAATAACCTGCAAAGAGTTATTTTACAATCGCCTCAATCAATGGTTTACTCAGCCACAACCATCCCACACTATTTCAGGAGAATCGACAGCTATGGTTGATTTTTTTCTCAACCTTCACCCAGTCTGGCAAGCCTTCTTTGCCACTTTGTTTACCTGGTCAATGACCGCTCTGGGTGCCAGTGCCGTTTACCTGCAACAGGAACCGGGGCGTAAGACTCTCGATGCGATGTTAGGCTTTGCCGCCGGAGTAATGATTGCTGCCAGCTTCTGGTCGCTGCTTGCTCCGGCTCTTGAAATGGCCGAAGGAAAAGTTCTCCCGGCGTGGCTGGTTGTCGCAGTTGGATTTCTGTGCGGAGGGGGTTTTCTCCGCCTGATCGACAAATTTCTCCCTCACCTGCACCTGAACTTTCCCATGTCAGAAGCAGAAGGGATCAAAACAAAATGGCCACGCAGCACCCTGATGGTCCTAGCCATCACCATGCACAATATTCCTGAAGGATTGGCTGTCGGAGTTGCCTTTGGTGCTGTCGGGGCAGGATTTCCTGAAGCATCAATGGCTGGAGCCGTTGCTCTGGCAATGGGAATCGGGATTCAGAACTTTCCGGAAGGGCTGGCGGTGTCGATACCGCTACGGCGGGACGGATTTTCACGCCACCGCAGCTTTATGATTGGACAATTTTCGGGGTTGGTTGAAATTATCGCAGGAGTTCTCGGGGCAGCATTGGTCGTTGTCGCCCGACCGATCCTTCCATTCTCACTGGCATTTGCCGCCGGAGCAATGATTTTTGTTGTCGTTGAAGAGGTCATCCCCGAATCTCAGCAGGGCGGCAATACCGATATCGCCACCGGGGGAGCCATGCTCGGCTTCACCATTATGATGATCCTCGATGTGGCACTTGGCTAAAGAAAAGATCCCGACTTACTCGAAGGATTGAGTTTCAGGTTCTGTTCCCACATTGTCAACTTTTTGCGTTTCCTGTGTCTTCGCCTTTTCTTCACTATTTTTCTGCTTCTTGTCCTGCTTTTCCTGCTTCTTCTTTGACTTTTCCTCGTTTTTCTTTAGCTTTCTTGCCTGTTTCTCAGCTTTTTTCTGCTGATTTGCTTTTTTATTCTTCCATGAATAACACAATAGCAAACCAAGAATGATTCCAACCAGAAGAATTGATAACGTCAGTAACGCCTGTGGAACGGCACATTCCCATTTAATAAAACGGACTGAAACCGGAGTATTGTTCTGGATGACATAGGTTAGCACCGGAGCCAGAAATAATATAAATGCCAATAATTTTGTTTTCATTGTCTCTCCCCTGAAGAAAATATCTTGCAGATATAAAACAAATAGCGGCAGTTTGCAGTAAAAATAACTCTGTGCCGCAGATTTTAGACAAAAAAATGGGGAACCCTGCTGGTTCCCCAAGATGAACGTAGGAGGTAACGTTCAAAATCGATATCGTCGCTGTCCGTCACTGAGCAGAGCACCGGACAGCTCTCGATAATTTACTTCTTTAACTTTAAAGCCAGATAGCGGCTGTTTTCACCTTCACGAACCAGCAACAGGATTGTTTTCTTTTTACTGTTTTTGATCATCTTCTTAACCTGCTGCGGAGTTTTAACGGACTGACGGTTGACCTCTTCGATCAAATAGCCACGTTGAATCCCGGCACGGGCTGCAAGCGATCCCGGCTCGACATCAGTCACCAGTACACCGTGGGCACCATCGTAACCAAACTGTTCTGCCAGTTCAGGAGTCAACGGTTGGAGAGTCATTCCCAATTCGGGGAGAGCATCACTGGCAACCGGGTGACCCTTTGCATCGGTTTTCATTGTGCCGATTTTGACCTTGATGGTCTTTTTGTGACCATCACGCAGAACCACGATATCAACTTTGGTTCCCGGGCGGGTCATAGCAATCTGATTACGGAATTTTGCAACCTGATCGACCTTTTCACCATTGAGCTTGAGGATAATATCACCCTGTTCAAGACCCGCTTTTTCAGCCGGAGAGTCTTCCATCACCTGAGCAATCAGGATACCTTCACGCTGATCGATATCGAATGACTCGGCTAATTCCTTATTCAGATCCTGAATCAGAACGCCCAAGCGGCCACGGGTCACCGAACCGTGCTTGACCAGCTGCTGATAAATATTTGTTGCCATATTGATCGGAATCGCAAAACCGATCCCCATGTAGCCACCGCTGCGAGTAAAAATAGCAGAGTTCATCCCAATGACTTCACCGTCAAGGTTGACCAGAGGGCCACCTGAGTTACCGGGATTAATGGCAGCATCGGTCTGGATAAAGTTTTCAAAATCGTTCAGGCCAATACCACTGCGACCTTTTGCACTGACAATTCCGGCAGTCAGCGTGTGGGAAAGACCAAACGGATTTCCGAATGCCAGAACCCAGTCACCAACTTCAAGCTTGTCCGAATTGCCCAACGGCAGGAACGGAAGTTTTTCGTCGGCCTCAATTTTAATCAGAGCAACATCGCTGGGAGGATCGGTACCAATAATCTTGGCATCGTACTCACGACCGTCGAGAAGCTGCACCGACACCTTATCTGCATCACCAACGACATGGTTATTAGTCATGATGTAACCATCAGACGAAATTATGAACCCTGATCCCTGCCCCACGGAGCGATGCTTCTGTGGCTTATGCGGTGAGCGTTGCTGCGGCATCTGACCGAAAAAACGACGGAAAAATTCATCCCCGAAAGGTGTTCCCTCTAAAGGGTTGCCACCCATTCCCGATTGTGTCTCTTCTTTTTCAACTTTGATAAAAACCACTGCCGGTGAAACCCGTTTAGCGACACTGCGAAATGCCTTGCCCGTCTCACGCAGACTTTCAATTCCTGCATCCTGGGCACTGGCACTCACAACAAACAGTGAGCCGACAAATCCGCCAGCCATCAGGCTTACAGCTAAAATGAGCAGTAACTTTTTGAACTTATTCATGATCGATCTCCTTGATTGAGATTTTTTTTGTCATTTTCGAAGATTGTTGTGTGAACCAGTTCGATCATCTCATCCAAGTCAAAAGGCTTGTCTATCATCGCAACGGCACCGAACTTCCGCGCTGTTTCGTGAGTCTCATGATCGCCGAATGCAGTCATGCCGATAAAGGGCAGCCGGGACGGTTTATCAAGTTGACTCTCTAACACTTCAAGACCTGTCAGTGCCGGCATGCACACGTCACTGATGACCAGGTCGTATTGTTCTGCGTGTTCCAGTTGTTCCAACAGCTGCAGCCCATTATCGCAGCCTGTCACCTGATATCCGGCGCGTGATAAAACCAGCATCAACAATTCACGCAGTTCCAGATCGTCTTCGGCAAGCAGGATGTGTGGACGATTATCGAGACAAACAGCTTCCATTTAAATCTCCGAAAAATGAATGATACGAAAAATATCGCAAGCAGCGTGCCAACTCCGAAATGTGTAAAAACAGGAGGTTGGAGATTTTACCTGCGGGGCAGAATGCCACGGCGGGGCAAAATGCCCCACATGAAGGGATTTACTGTTCTTTCAACTTACGATAGAGAGTCTTGCGATCGACACCAAGCAGGCGGGCGGCGAGGGTACGGTTGCCATCGAGCTGTTCGAGAACCTGCTGAATATAGCGGCGTTCCATTTGCTCCAGAGGCAGAATATTCCCCGCTTCAATAAAACTGACCGGCTGTGGTGCGGAACCTGCCGGTTGCCGAATTTGCGGTGGAAAATCTTCAAGGGTCAATTGATCATGAAGGGTCAGAGCAACGGCGCGTTCAATAACATTGCGCAGTTCACGGACATTTCCCGGCCAATGGTATGCCAGCAGTGCTGCTGCAGCCGGTTGAGACAACCCAACCACCGATTTATTAAATCGCTGACTCAGTTGTTGAACAAAAGTGAGTGCCAGCTGCAGAATATCGTTGCCCCGTTCGCGCAACGGGGGAAGATCAAGCTGAATGACATTGAGACGGTAAAATAAATCACTGCGAAACTTTCCTGCCGCAACAGCCGCTTCAAGATCCTGATGAGTTGCCGCCAGCACCCGGACATCACAGTCAATTTCACTACTGCCCCCTAAGGGACGAACCTTATGATCTTCGAGAACCCGCAGCAATTTCGGTTGGAGAGAAAGGGGCATTTCGGCAATTTCATCGAGAAGCAGAGTTCCATCATTTGCTTCGACAAACAGCCCTTTGCG
>JAMOPE010000007.1 GCA_027064785.1 Geobacteraceae bacterium | reverse complement strand
GAGCTGCCAATCTGTTCCAGCTCACGCAAGCGCTTGACATACGTTTCCAGTGTTTCACGACGCGCCCCGGGACGTGCCCCGGAAAGAGCATCTGCTGCCTGAGTCAAAATCGCTAGGACTGTTTCAGGTTTTTCATCCTCGTGGTGAGCCGCAATCGCGTGGACGATTTTTGGTGATTCATTATACTTACGTGCCAAATCACCACCGTTGACCGCGTGTGATCCTTCCATCTCGTGGCTGACCGCCTTACCAATATCGTGCAGCAGACCGGCCCGCTTGGCTTGCTTAACATTAATACCCAGCTCAGATGCCATCATGCCACAGAGGAAAGCGACCTCAATGGAGTGAACCAGTACGTTCTGCCCGTAAGATGTCCGGTATTTAAGCATCCCCAGCAATTTGATAATTTCGGGATGAATCCCATGGACCCCGACATCGAAGGTCGCTTGTTCACCCGCCTGACGAATCTCTTCGTCAACCTCTTCCTGAGCTTTTTCAACGAGTTCTTCAATCCGCGCCGGATGGATTCGTCCGTCAGCAATTAACCGCTCCAGAGAGATGCGCGCAACTTCACGGCGCACCGGATTGAAACCGGAAATCACAACAGCTTCAGGAGTATCGTCGATAATTAGGTCAATACCGGTAGCAGCTTCAATCGCACGGATATTCCGCCCTTCACGACCGATAATCCGACCCTTCATTTCATCCGATGGCAGAGGAACAACACTTACTGTTTTCTCTGCGACAAAATCACCCGCATAACGCTGAATTGCCAGAGCCATAATTTTCTTGGCCTTTTTGTCGGCAACTTCGTGCGCTTCTTCCTCAATCCGCTTAATTCCCTTCGCCGCATCATGACGTGCTTCGCTGAGCATCGAGTCTATTAACTGCTGTCTTGCCTGATCCCCGGTCATTCCCGAAATCTGCTCAAGCTGGCGCTTCTGCTCCGCATAGATCTTGTCAACCTCAGAGGCCTTCTGTTGCAAACGATCATTTTGTTTGCGAAGTTGATTTTCACGCTGACTCAACTCTTCGCTCTTCTTGTCGATATGATCGAGGCGGCGCTCTAGGTTTTCTTCTTTCTGCTGCAGTCGAACCTCGTGATTATGAATCTCTTTGCGAAGATCACGTGCTTCCTGCTCCCAATCGGTTTTAGCCTGCAGGACAACATCCTTTGCCTGAACTATCGCTTCTTTACTGATCCGCTCAGCCTCTTTCCCGGCATCAGAAATCAGCTTTTCAGCTTCTACAATCGCATTATTAACTGTCGATTCGGATAATTTCCGGCGGAGTAGCATGCCAAGAAAAATACCCGCGGCAAGGGCTCCTAGAATAAATATAATTGTCAAAATATCGGTCTGCACAGCAATGTCCTTCCTTTGCAGAGTTTATAATAAACCTGCCGGCTAAGTCCGACAGGGAATGGATTTTGTTTCCGTTACAACATAATCAAGTTGCTGGTCGTGCTCTTCGATCGGCAATTGGCTGACGAGCTGAAAATCAAAACACAAACCAGCGGCAATCGTTGTCGCCGGTCTTCCCGCAAGCTGACGGTCATAAAACCCCCGACCATAACCGAGCCGAAAGCCATCGTAAGAAAAAGCAACCCCCGGAACGACGACGAGATCAAGGTCGGCAACCGCAATCGTTGCCTCGCCAATCGGTTCCGCAACACCAAAGGCCCCCGCAACCAAATCATCCCCGGAAAAGACCCGACAGAACTCAAGATTGTCCCCGCAAACCCGAGGGTAATAAATCTGCTTCCCAGCCGTAAGGGCCGAAGAAAAGAGCTGATCCGTCGCAACTTCGTGACGAATTGGGCTGTAAAGTGCCAAGGTTCCTGCCTGCTGAAAACCTGGTGCGGCAATCAGACGTTTCTGAGCCTTGAGGCTTAATCGGTCATAAGACTGCCCATCCACCTGATTACGCAAAATCAGCATTTGTTCACGAATAATCTGTTTTTTCATAGGTGCGCCCGGAAGAAACAACGGTTTTCAGAACGAAAAAAGAAAGGCACAAAAAGAGGGGAAAGCTAGACTTTTAGGGCGATCAATGCAAATCCAATAATATAAAAAGATCCAAAAATCAAAACGGTGGCTGCAAGCAAAACAGCCGCTACAGGGGCCACGCCCATACGCCCCCTGTGGATTGCAAAGCCCTGAAAATACAGGGTTTAAAACACCAGAAATGGTGCAGTCTATACTCAGTAAATAGTCTTTATGCCGTACTCAATTCTATCTAAAAACCCGACTTCAGGAACGACCAGCAAACACCCAAAATCGATGGTAGTGGCTGATAATACATTAAAAATATCATCATTAGCAACCAGAATTATTGCCCAACTCCTGTTCTAATCGCGCAACAATCTGCTGTAATTTTTCAACATCACCCACCCCGCAGTTTTTCAATTCATCGTCTAATTGCAAATATTGCCCAGCCAGGTTCAATAAAGTCAACGCAGTCAAGTCTTGAGTATCAACAGACTTTCCACCTGACATCTCAGCCAATTTATCCTCAACAAAACGGACAACGCGATAAACCTGGTTTTCCGATTCCTGGCTGCGCAGAGTGTATTTTCTGCCCAACAATTCGATCTGGACGTTATGACTCAAGATTCCTCCAATTGAATATCGTCTAAGCGTTTAAGAATTCGCTCAATCTCGTTGAGAAGGTGAGTTCGATCGTCCTGCCACGTTTGCTTCTCTGCCTTCAACGCACTATTCTCTGTTATCAACTGACGGTTTTGCTCCAGTAGTGCCTCAGTTGCCACGTCCAGTCGAGTCAGAATATCCACAGAACCTCCCATCAAAAATGCGGAATGACGTTACTCGTCATCGAACAATACAGAGACAAACATCTCAGGATCAAAAGGACGCAGATCGTCAATCTGTTCGCCAATACCGACAAAACGAACTGGTACCTGTAGTTCTGCTGCAATCGCAACAACAATTCCCCCCTTAGCCGTTCCATCCAGTTTGGTCAGGGCAATTCCATTCAGCTCAACAGCTTCATTGAAAAGCTTTGCCTGAGTTAAGGCGTTTTGACCCGTTGTTGCATCGAGAACCAGAAGAACTTCGTGTGGAGCTCCGGGAATCTCGCGATCCAGTACCCGGCGAATTTTTTTCAGTTCTTCCATTAGATTAACTTTAGTATGGAGCCGGCCGGCAGTATCCAGCAGCAGGATGTCGGCATTCCTTGCCACTGCTGCTTTGGCGGCATCAAAAGCAACCGCGCCGGGGTCCGCCCCCTCGGCATGAGCGATCACATCGACTCCGGCCCGCTCTCCCCATATCTGCAACTGTTCTGCAGCGGCGGCACGGAAGGTATCTCCGGCACCGAGGACAACTTTCTTGCCCTCCTGAGCAAACTGATTTGCCAATTTTCCGATCGTTGTTGTCTTACCAACACCATTCACCCCGATCACCATCATAACAAAAGGAGATGCGGTCGTCGTATCAAGAGGTTTACTGTCAAAGGTCAGAAGCTTCTCCAACTCTTCTTTCAGCAGTTGTCGCACCTGATCAGGAGTCGATAATTCACCCTTTGCGCGGCTTGTTTCAAGGGCACCGATTAACGTCTGAGTTGTCTGCATCCCCAAGTCAGCCGTAATCAGAATTTCCTCAAGTTCTTCGACCAGATCTTCGTCGATAACACTTCGTCCACGCAGCAAGCTGTCAACCCGACCGACCAGCGACGATTGCGTTTTTGACAACCCCCGCTTGAGCTTTTCAAAAATACTGAGAGTTGGTTCCGGCTTTGCGGCCGGTTCAGGCTGCGGTTCGACGTCTTCGGTAACCGGCTCTTCAGCGACGATGGTTTCATCAGCGGAAAGATCCCCGGTATCGGAATCAACAGTTTCAGCAGGAGAAAGGTCTTCCTCTGTCTCTTCAACCGCAACACTGTCAGCTTCGTCTGTTTTTCGGCCACCCCGGCGGAATATTTTCCGCAGCAGGAGAACAAACAGGAGAACAAAAAATGTAACCCCGAGATATATTAATCCGAATGCCGCTAACGATGAGTACTCTTCGGGGACTCCGGCGTTAAGGAGTACTGTGGAAAAATCAGCAATAAAAGTATTAAGCCAGGCGACTGCCTGAGCCCAATCATAAGTTTGAAGTGTTTGAAGCCATTCCATAAAAAATCTAATCCTTAATCAATGTCATAAAACGGGGTAAATCAAAAATCGAAATCTTCACGCAATTCATCAACGCAGAGTCTCATTTTATATGCGGCACGTGCCGTGATTGCCGACTGCCCCAGTTGCAGAATCAGCACATATTCGTCAGTTAAAGGAACCATCATAATTTTATTCTGCTCAGTCCGAATCACCACTTCGTTCAACTCTCCGCTCTCTACCCGGCTCAACGCGTCGCGTAACATTCCGAGAACAATACCACTGTGGGCACCGAGAACTTTAATATCATATTCATCAACCCGGGTCACATGATCGACAGATTCCCCTTCCCAATCGATGATAATCGCCCCCACTGCACCGGGAATGTCTTCGAGTAACCGACTCAACAGATTTTTAAATGGCATACCACTCTCCCGTGAAAGAGAAAAGGTTATTGCAAATCAGGAACGAACCAACTAGCTGACCCGTACCGAAACCAGTTTAGAAACACCGGGCTCCTGCATTGTCACACCATACAGAATATCAACAATTTTCATGGTTCGCTTACTGTGGGTGATAATAATAAATTGTGACCGCTCTGTCATCTCCCGAACGATATCGGCAAAACGATCAATATTAGCATCATCAAGCGGGGCATCGACTTCATCCAAAACGCAGAATGGGGTCGGTTTTATCATGAACAGCGAAAAGATTAAAGCAACAGCTGTCAATGCTTTCTCACCGCCCGATAATAAGTTGACACTC
>JAMOPE010000006.1 GCA_027064785.1 Geobacteraceae bacterium | reverse complement strand
AAAAGCCTCTTCCATATTTACGGATGGGACTTTTTCTTTATGTGATCATCATCGGGATTCGAAGTGCCCTTTTATCCGGGGACACGCCCTTTTATCCGGGGACACGCCCTTTTATCCGGGGACACGTAACAAAGTACATGTCCCCGGATAAAAGGGCTACCCTGCCCGATAATGCGGCCCGACAACCAGTAAGGGGTTGGGGAGTTGTGACTGGATCAATTCCATACTGCTGCCGAATAACGCTTTGATCGGCCCGTGTCCGTAAGCACCGAGAACAACCAGTGCATCGTGGGGGATTTGATAAAGATGGCGTTGCAGTGAATTGCCGGGATAAACCTGCCAGTCATGAGCTGTAATCTTATCCAGCAGTCCCTGATCTTCCATTGCTGTTTCCAATGTTGCCTTATCCCCAATACTAATGATCTGCAGTGGAAGTTGACTGCGCTTTTGTATGGTCAGGGCCAGTTTTAATGCTTTTCCTGCCGATTCGGATCCGCCGTAGAGGACAACAATTTTCTGCCATGGCTTAAAGACTGCTCCGGGAATGAGTGTTGGAAATGTTGCAACCTGCAGAATGCGTCGAACTTTCGGACCGATGTGCCCAAGACCAATTCGCGTTGTCACGTCGCTGATTGAGCGGGGACAGGTCATCAGTGAAAAATTGGTTGGCAGATCAGGCAGCCCGGTCCCGGTGTAGCTCTGCTGATGGATGAATTTATATTCAACTGTCGGGTGATCGATTAGAAGCTGTCGGACATGCTCTTCGGCTGTCTCGGGATCGAGCAGGTACGATTTGTCCAGATCAATCTGGACAACATCTCCGTCAAAATAGAATAAGAATTTTTTATCCCGCGGGATATGGATATCGAGAGGCAACTGTAACTTTTGGCAACTGTCGATCGATTGCAGCAATGTTTCACGACCGAAGGGGGTGTTGCGGAAAATATGTAAAAGTGGACGTTTCATGGTCTGCTCTCCTTCATGTGATCTCAATGTTACGAAATCGCATCATACGCCTGATCGACAAAAAAACAATGGCAATTTACCGTGGTTTCGTGGATGAAAATAAAATTCCAGCAGATTTTATTTTCCGGCAAAGGTATGATGTTGCGCTTTTCATTGAAAGGAAGAATTATGGCAGAACAAAAACGGTGCGTGGAGATCTTTTCCGATGGTGCCTGCTCTGGAAATCCCGGTCCCGGTGGCTATGGGACAATTTTAAAATATGGCGATCACGTTAAAGAATTATCGGGTTATGATCCAGAAACGACCAATAACCGGATGGAAATGCTTGGTGCGATTGCCGGGCTTGAGGCGTTGACGCAACCGTGCCGGGTGGTGTTGACGACTGACTCTCAATATCTGGTCAAAGGGATGACCGAGTGGATCGAGGGGTGGCAGCGCAAAGGGTGGAAAAACTCAAAGAAGGAGGAGGTCGCTAATCGTGATCTCTGGGAACGTTTACTGGCGTTGGCAGCTAAACATCAGATTGAATGGATGTGGGTTAAGGGACACGCCGGGCATGTTGAAAACGAACGCTGCGATGAATTGGCCCGTTTAGAGATCACTCGCGCAGCAGAATTATAGTTAGATATCGTACAGGATTTCTGGACGATATTTTTTGGTCGATTTTTTTACCCACCGCCCGTATATTTTATATAGAAAAAATTGAATATAAGTTTTACCGAGGAGAAACTTATGACGGTTGATCAGCAAATTGAACAATTTCTTACCTCACCGGTCTTTGGTGTCGTTGGTGCTTCGAGCAATCGCGATAAATATGGGAATAAGGTGCTGCGCTGTTATCAGCAGAATGATCGCCAGGTTATTTCTGTTCACCCTAAAGAAGAGCAGGTTGAAGGTGTCGACTGTGTTGCTTCAGTTGCCGATCTCCCGGAGGCAGTTGCCAGTATTTCTATTATTACCCCGCCAGCTGTCACTGAAAGAGCCGTTGAAGCCGCTGCTGCTAAGGGAATCAAAAATATCTGGATGCAGCCGGGGGCGGAAAGTCCTGCGGCTGTGCAGTTTTGTGAGGATAACGGTCTCAATGTTATTGCCGATGGCAGCTGCGTTTTGGTGGTCCTGGGATATCATGAAGGTTGATACAATCCTCTTGTTTAAAAGACAGGTTTGTTCTCGATGAGTATGTTCAGCGATTTTGAGTCGATTACTAAAAGTATGGGGGAACTGCCGCCTTCACCGATTGTTGCGACGAAGTTGCTGGAATTGCTGCGTAAACCAGATCTGAAGATTAAAGAACTGGCAAATGCCGTTTCTTTGGATCCCGTCATTTCGGCACGGTTGATGAAAATGGCCAACTCGGTTTTTTATCAGCAGATGAAGCAGATCAGTACTGTTGATCGCGCCATTATTGTTGTCGGCGAAAACGTCCTGAAGAACCTGGCTCTGGAGTACAGCCTTCGTTCTACCAGCAAGACCTACGGGGTGATGGAACGGAAAATGTGGGAGAACTCTATCGGTTGTGCCGTTGCCTGTCGCATGCTTGCCGAGAGTCTCACCAATGTTGATAAAGATGAGGCGTACCTTGCCGGGTTGCAGCACCATATCGGTAAAGTCGTGATGGTCAATCGCGACAAGGATCTCTACAAAGAGGTGGTTCGGATTGTTGAGTCGGGAAAAGGGCAGTTGCGTGATGTTGAACGGGGTCTGTTTGCTTATTCCCATGAAATCGTTGGTGCAGCACTGCTTGATCACTGGAATTATCCGAAGACGATTGTTGAAGTGACTCTTCATCACCACGAATTTGAAGGGCAGCGCACTGAAAACGAAGAGATTTTCACATTCTGTTCCATCGTCAGCTTGGCCAGTGATTTCTGTCGCCATTTTGGTATTGGCTACGCCGGGGAAACCGAACTTGATCTGGCTCTGTGCCGTGGTGCACTTGCTCTGGAAGCCAATCCGATGATTATTGATGATCTGATTGACAAGTTTTATCCCGAATTTGTCCGCGAACGTAATTTGTTTCTCTCGTAAATATCTGTGGATTTTTTTTGACCGATAGAGGAGCTGGTGTATGTGCAAAAAGATTTTTATTGCCGCGACAGGGCAGCATTGCGGTAAGACGACAACCAGTTTGTCGCTGCTCCATCTGGCGCAAAAAAAATACCAGCGGGTCGGTTTTATTAAACCTTTTGGTCCGAAACGCACCAGTTACCGTGGTCAATTTGTTGATGTTGATGTTGCTCTGATTTCCCATGTTTACGCTATGGATCACCTGCTTCCACTGATGTCTCCAGTGGTTCTCGATTCCCGGACAACCCGTGATGCTCTGGAAGGGAAGATTGATCCGCAGGACTATCTCGACGATATTTGCCGGGCGGCCGCAGAACTGGAAAAACAGTGTGATTTCCTGATTATTGAAGGGGCGGGTCATACCGGTGTCGGTTCGGTTCTTGGTTTAAATAATGCCCGGTTGGCAAAACAGCTCAATGCTCCAGTGCTGATGGTTTCGGGTGGCGGCGTTGGCAGAGTTATCGATGATCTGCAACTCAACCTGGCACTGTTTCGTGAAACCGGTGCCGATGTACGGATGATCCTGCCGAATAAACTGGTGAAGAGTAAACGGGATCTGACACTGAACTATCTGCAGCTGGCATTTAAATCGACATCAATTCAGGTTGTGGGTGGATTTAATTATTCGCCGATCCTTGCGAATCCAACGTTGAAGTATCTGGCTGAATTGTTTCAACTTGAGTTGTGTAGTGATGCAGAACAGGCGAGCCGGATTGTTCATCAGGTTCAGCTGGGGGCGGCCTCGACTCAGCGGATTGTTGATCTGTTGCGCGAATCGACACTGGTGATTGTCCCCAGTAGTCGCGATGAAGTTCTGGTCATGCTGTCGACCCTTTACCATCTTCCCGAGTTTAAGGATAAAATTGCCGGGCTGATTATCAACGGCTTGGTTCCGCTTGCCGATATTGTCCAGCGGGTTCTTGATGATGCTAAAATTCCTTACATGCGAACCAGTCGCACCATGGCGGAGCTCTACACAACAATTCAGGAAGATGTCGCAAAGATCGGGGCCGATGATGAAGAGAAGATTGCTCTGGTGCAGCAGCTGGCCGAAAGTGATCTCGATTTCGATTTGATTAATTCTGTTTTTTAAACCCGCAACGGGTTGAGGATATTTTTATGGGTTTCTTTGGAAAGATTTTTGGCGGCGGCGGAGCATCGGTGGAAAGTTTACGTAAGGCGATTGCTCAGCAACGTTATGCTGATGCTCGCTTGTTGGCGGAACAATTAACAGAACAGCCCTTGACCGAAGATGAGGCTGCTGAGGTTGAAAAGCTTCAAGCTGTTGCCGGGGATGGTTTGGCAGAGCTAAATCTAAATGAAGCATTGGGTTTTCAGTGTAGCGGTGATTTTGAGCAGGCAGCTGAACATTTGCGCCTGGCTTTGGAGCAGGTATATAGTGCTGAGTTACGGGAAAAAATCTCACAGGCTCTTGCCGCATCACCGGAAGAACCGGTTGCCGACGAAAAAGACGGTGGGTTTGGATCATCGTCCTGCGCCAGTTGTTCTTCTCAGCCTCAACCGTTGGAAAATTCTGAAGATGCCATGTTTGGTGATGATGAAAGCCAGCTGGAGCTTATTTTGACCTCTTATCCGGATGAGCTGGCAGAACGTTATCTGACCAAAGGGGCAACATTTAAGTCAGCATTTCTCCTGAGTCATGCGGGAGAGGACGAGCAGGCACTGCCACTGTGGCAGCAGGTAGCGTCGGCTGATCAGGATGATCTCTACTGGTTTGAACTCGGGTCGCTCTATGCCCGTGGTGGCCAGTTAGAAGATGCTCGCACTGCTTTGGAAGTTGCTCTGGAAAAGAATCCCGGGTTGCTTTTTGCGATTGAGGCACTGATTCCTGTTTTGTCGGCGAGCGGTGATTATTCACTGGCTGAACAA
>JAMOPE010000005.1 GCA_027064785.1 Geobacteraceae bacterium | reverse complement strand
CACGGCCCGATGGTTCACGGTGAACTGGGTGGGCTACCTTGCGAAACTCACAGTGCCACGGGAGTCTGCACCTCTGGAATGAGTGCATTGAAATATGCGTGGATGAATGTTGCGCTGGGATTAACCGACAATGCTGTTGCCGTGGGGTCGGAGCAGGTGTCGTCATTCATGCGTGCACGGTTATGCGGCAAAGTAGATCCCGACAACGCTGCGCAGCTTGAAAAGCAACCATATATCAGCTTTGAAGCCGACTTTCTCCGCTGGATGCTCTCCGACGGTGCAGGAGCAGCTTATCTGAGCCAGCAACCGGCAACCGACGGGTTATCGCTGCGAATTGACTGGATCGATCTCATCTCCTACGCCAACGAGAAAGAGACCTGCATGTATGCCGGGGCAATTAAACGGGAAGATGGGTCATTGCAGGGCTGGCGTGAGCACTCATCGATTGAGGACGCCGTCACAAGCAGAAGCTTTCTTGTCAAACAGGACGTGAAGTTACTCAACAGCGATATCATCAAAATAACGGTTGAACGCGGGTTAAGTCAAACAGTCGCCAAACGAAAGCTTCTCGCTGACGACATCGACTGGTTCCTCCCTCACTATTCATCCGACTATTTCAGGACTCGGGTTCAGGAGGGGATGGAGAATATCAACTTTGCGATCCCAACCGAAAAGTGGTTTACCAATCTGAGAGATAAGGGAAACACCGGAGCAGCATCAATCTTCATTATGCTTGAGGAGTTGTTCCACTCAGAAAAGCTGAAAAAGGGAGATAAACTCCTCTGCTACATCCCCGAAAGTGGACGCTTTTCGGTCTGTTACATGCATCTGACCGTGTGCTGATTACGGTTTTATTCCCGTTTTTCCCGGCGAATGAAATCGGCTAATGCTGTCAGCGATTGCAATACCTCACGGCTGGTTTTTTCTCCACCGATCCGCACCCCGTAGGTTTTTTGTACCGCGACGACCACTTCAACGGCATCGAGGGAGTCGAGACCAAACGGGGAATCGGGACCAATCAACGGGGATTCGGAGGGAATATCACTCGGTGAAACATCTTCAACATTACAGAAATTGATAATCAATTCTGCCAGTTCATATTCTAGGGTGCTGCTCATTCTGTATAGCTCCAGTAGATCTGCTTAATAACCTTGACGCCAGCGCCTGAACACAATCAGTGCAACCGCCAGACACACCAGGAAAAACGTCCACAACGCAGCAACTTGCGGCAACACGCTGCTGATTCGACCATCACGGACAAAAATATCGAGAAAAGCATCAAGTCCCCAGCCAAGCGGCGAGAGAACACTTATTTTTTGCATAAAACGCGGCATTACGTACACCGGCACCATTACCCCGCCCAGAGCTCCGGCGATGACAATAGAAACTGAGCCGAAGATCGCCGCTTGATCATAACTGCGTGCGACAACACCAACCAGAATACCGAAACCACACGCCGCCAGTGCGGCACTGACTGCAACCAGCAGCAACGCCAGCGGATCAGATCCAAGTTCCAGCACCGGCGTCCCGAATAAGGGCAGGATAAACCGTCCCACCATAATCATCAGTCCGAATTGGATCAGACAGATCAACAGATGAGCACTCACTTTCCCCAGCAATAAACTGCCGTTGCTCACCGGCATTGTCATCAGACGGGTTAATGTCCCTTCCTGACGCTCACGAATCAGAGTACCGGCCAGAGGAATGACGATAAAGAACATCCCGAACAGTGTCCATGCCGGAACATTCTGCTGAACCGATGTCGGCAGAGTTGCATATTTCTTGGGAGACGCCAACTCCTCATCGAGAGAGATGAGAGATTGATTCGTCCAGTCAAACGAGATTCTTGGAAGTTGATCTGCGAGATCAGTGGGGGCATAGCTACCCATCTGTGCCTCAATATTTCGCTGTAACTCTTCCGGCAGCAGTTTTTCAAAGACAGCACCCTTACGCGACAACTCCAGTCCAACCACCCCCAGCTGTAAAGCATTGAGAACGGCACTGCGATAAACACCCCGCACAGCAGGGTCAAAAATAACCGTAATACGACTTGAACGGGGAATGACTTTTTCGTCACGTAATGCCCCGCGAACAGCATCTTCTGCCGATTGATTGATCGTTGCACTGAATCCGGCAGGAACAATGATTGCAAACTGATACTCGCCGTTAAATACCGACTTACGGGCTGCTGCGCTATCGATCTCTTTCCCGGAAAGGCTTTTGACCAGTTCTAAGGCACCATTATCCTGAAGACTTTTTTCAAACTCGTGCCCCAGCTCCCCTTCATCAAGATTGACAAACAAGGCCGTTGTCGCTGCCCCGCCAGTTGCGCGAAACAGGTCATCCTGAATCAGGGAGAGGATCAGAACCAGCACCATCGGCATGACGAACAATACCAGCAGGCTGACCCGGTCACGACTGAGAAGCAGCAGCTCTTTTTTGATATTCGCCAGCAGCAGCATCACTCCGTCCGGTCACGCAGCTGTTTTCCGGTCAATACCAGAAACAACTCTTCAAGATTATCACAGCCGCCAGCTTCAGCCACCAGCTGCCGTGGCTCACCACTGGCAATGACCCGTCCGCCGTCGATAATCACGACATCATCACAAATCTGCTGAGCCTCTTCCATGTAATGAGTTGTGTAAACCAGTGTCATTCCCTGTTGCTTTAACTCAGTCAGTCGCTCAAGAATCAGATTGCGAGACTGGGTATCGATACCAACCGTCGGCTCATCGAGAAATAAAATTTCGGGGTGATGGAGGATTGCAACGGCGAGATTGCAGCGGCGCTTCATCCCGCCGGAGAACGTTGAAACACGCTGATCAGCACATTCAGTCAACTCAACCAACTGTAGAGATTCGTTGATCCGGGATTCGATCAGGCTTTTTGGCACCCTTAACATTCTAGCGAAATAATATAGATTTTCGCGGGCCGTCAGGCTGCCGTAGAGAGCGATATCCTGTGGAACCAGTCCGATTTTTCCCCGTACCGCAGCCGCATCACGAACGACATCGTGCCCCAGCAGAGTTGCCTTGCCTGCTGATGGTTGCAGCAATGTACAAAGGATCGAAATCGTCGTTGTTTTTCCTGCACCATTGGGACCGAGCAGACCGAAGATACTCCCCTTACCGACACTCAGTGTCACTCCGTCAACCGCCGGGCTGGTAGCACCACGATAGGTTTTCACCAGATGGTCGGTAGAGAGAATAATATCGTTGTCTGATCGCATCAGCAGCAGTCCAATTAACGACAGATTGTCGCATTCAAACGGGTAAAGAGAAGCTGTTCCTCAGTGGCACATTGCCGGAGGAGATCAGCCAAATCGGCAAAGGAGTCGGTAATCGTCGCCCGACCTTTACAAACCCGCGATGCCAGCAGGGCAAAATCACGCCATAAGTCACCAATTTCAGTGCAGTGATTTGATAGATCAAGCAGCTCATCGTTTTTCAATATTTCTGCTGCTTCCTGCAAAAACGCCGCATAGATAAAACGGAAGCCACCGCCTCCGGTACCGATTTCTTCCTGCATTCGAATCACATGCCCCAGATAAAGCAGTGTCTGTTTGTCGCCCAGCTTAGCCGGCCACTTTTCTAATTGCCTCGCCAACAGTCGAATCCCGCGAACACCCGCCATCGGAACCGGTGTTTTCAACATTCCCCGGCACACTTCTTTAATCCCCGCCGTTACTGCACCGGGGACATCAAACTGTTCTGCCATTTTTTCGACATAATAAATTTTTCCCTTGGGGGCAAGCGCCCCTTTGGCAAAGCGGGCTTTGCGCAAATCAGCTGCCGGGCAACGAACCGGCTCTTCAAAAATCGGATCACTGATCAGATAATCATCCCCCTCTTTTCCGATCACCACCAGATTGTGGCCATTGAAATGGAAACGATAAGCAGGAGGGAAAAATGGCAACCAGAACACTCCGGTTTGCGCCCCCACGGGACGCCCGGCAGCAAGCAACTCATCGAGCTTCTTTTCCGCCGCCAGAGGATCACGAAATTTTTCCCGTTTGACTTCGATTCCAAGTCGCTTAGTCGCCTTGGCAAAGATACTCCCCGGTGCCGTCCGAAAAGTGGTCAACGGCAGAAAGTTAAGTTTGATAAACGGAACATAGCCGAAGAATAATCCGGCACCGATGCCAAAAACCAACGCTTCGGAGCAGGGAAATCCGTGATAATTCAGTAGGTTTGTCGTGACACCACTTTCACAGTGGGCAAATTGCTGATGGGGGAAATCAATTTTCACCGTACCTGGTCCTGTCTTTCCTGCTCAGCCAGCAAAATCTCGGGCTGTTCGGGAACAACGCGCAACTGGTCAATCGTTAAATCAAACAATTCAAGATAAGGAGCAAGGGTTGACTCGCTCAACTTATTAAAAACGCGTGGTTTCAGGTGGCGCTTAACCTGCCAGCGGGAAATCCCCGAATACTTGGCCAATAATGCCGCGTCCATCTGGTTTTTGATCATGTGATACGCCAGCGGACTTTTTCTCCCTGCGTTAATCTCTTTCAGTACCTCACGCAACTGTTCGTCAATCGCATCCCATGCCTGACGCAAAGCGATGTCCTTCACTTCCCAGCCGGCACTCTGAGCCAAAGTATATTGACCATCAGCATCGGTTGCATAGTTGATCACCTTGCAACCCGCACTTAAATCTGAATATTGAGGAACGTCTTCTTTTTTCATCGTTTTACAGTTACTCAATAGCTAACATTGATTTTTTTGCGTAGGATCGTAATTTCATACTTTGAGTATTATCTGCAATAGATTGTAAATCTTTCAAATATTTTTTGTCTCCGGATGCTGCCAAAGCTTTACACAACCATGCCATAGTATCGACATATTCACCTTTAGTCTGAAAATCATTTTTCATCTGTCTCAGGTTCCAGGCAATAAGCTCAAAAACCTTATCATCAGTACCAAATC
>JAMOPE010000004.1 GCA_027064785.1 Geobacteraceae bacterium | reverse complement strand
AAAAGAGTTCGTGAGTGCTGAATAAATAACTGACGGAAGTACACGTTGGTCAGTGTGCCTGCGAGTTGAATACGGGGCGGTGGCGTTTTACGCCGCCGCCCTTTTTTTGTTGTAAGCGTTTTACGCGTATGAATGATAGATTAAATTCATTGAGCGCTATTTCGAGAAAGGGTAGAGTACGCTCATTGTATTGCTGGAGAGTTTTTGTGCAGAGGTGGGTTAGATGGCAGTAGATGGGGGATATCTTGTGACAAGGAAAATAGATGACGGTTCGGTGGTCACCACAAAACGAAGGATGCGCTTACCCGTGGTGTGGTTGTTGGGAAAAACGGGCGCAGGAAAGTCGTCGTTAATTCGGGCGATAACAGGAAGCGATGGCGTAGCTGTGGGTAATGGTTTTTGCCCTTGTACGAAGTCGTCGGTATATTATGATTTTCCGGATGACGAGCCTTGCGTACGGTTTCTGGACACGCGTGGTTTGGCGGAACCGGACTACGATCCAGGAGATGACATAAAGGAGTGCGAGAAAGTATCTCATGTTTTGCTGGTGGTGATGAAAGTTGATGACTTGGAACAGAGTCGTGTTGTAGCAACTTGTCGGGCAATAAAAAAACAGGGCAAAGTTCGGCATGCCATTGTTGTTCATACTGGTGTGGATGCTTTGTCTGCAGATGACTGTGGCAAGGCTGTGCGGTACAACCAGGACGCAATTGAGGCTGTTTGGGGGGCAAGTATACCTTCTGTACTGGTCGGGGCCGGATGGAAAGATGGCGGCGTTGATAATCTCAAAACTCATTTGATCAATGTGCTCCCGATATGTGCGTGCCTTATAGTTTGTGATGATGCTGTGGCTGAGCGGGAAATGTTATTTCTGCGTCACCGAAACCTTGTAATAAAGTACGCAGGTATGACCTGTACTAGCGATGCATTGCCTTTGGCAGGTATTGTTTGTGTGCCTGTTTTTCAAGGGAAAATGTTGTACGAATTGGCTGAACGCTTTGGTGTTGAATGGGGACGCAGTACTTTTCGTGATTTTGCTGCCGCTTTGGGCAGTGGTGTATCCATACATTATGTCTCTAAGTTTGCAATTAATCAGGCTGTCAAGATTATTCCTTGGTATGGACAGATTGTGGGAGCTGCCTCTGCAGTGTTGTCCAGTTTTGCCACCACTTATGCATTGGGTAAGGCTGCGTGCTATTTTTTGCATAAACGCAGCGTTGGGGAAGAAATCGATGAAGATTATCTGAGAGACTTATACAGGCGAACATTGCTTTGTTCTGGTGCTGGTGGAGAGAATAATGTTGCCAAATGATAGTGCCCGTGCTGTTTTATTATGGATTAAGGTAGGCGTAGCGCTGGTAGCTGCTGCAGTGTTCGGGTTTGGAATATATGCCATATGGTTTTTTGGCTACAGTCTGCATTTCTCTGTGTTGATGCTGCTTGTTGCTGCTATTTGGGCAGGGGTTTTATGGTGGTGTCAGCGTTGCAAGGTTGCAGACGGTTATGGTGCTGACCTTGAGGATGATTGGGTGAAACCGTCTGATAATTGGGGACATCGGGACAGGGAGGTCTGGGAGCAGTGCAAGGTGTTGGTGGCGCAGCTTGCTCAATCCGGAGAACTAGATGGGTTGGAGAGTTTTAAAAAACATGCTATTCATGTGTTCAATATAGTTGCTGAGGAATACCATAATTCTGCCAATCGTTCAGAGCTGAAGGTGACTCTTCCTGAGGTGCTGCTGATGGGCGAAATGCTGTGTAATCGCTATCGAACTATTCTGCAAACTCACGTGCCCTTGGTTGAAAATGTAGAAATAAAGCCGTTTTACTGGTTGTACCGTAATAAAGATGTTGTTGCGGATGTGGCTCCATGGCTTTGTAGACTTTATAAAGCTACAAAAATTCTGACCCCACAGAAACTGATTATTGACGAGATAAAAAGTTTGTTATTGTCAAAAGTGTTTTGTGAAATAAGCAATGATTTGCAAAAAAAGTTAAAAAAGGCTCTGCTTATGGAAGTTGTTTATACTTCGATTGATCTGTATAGCGGGCGTTGCAAAGTGAAATTGAGCGAGCTTGAGAGTAGTAATTGCATGCGGCATGATCAGCAGCATCTTCTTGAAATTGACCCCCTCAGAGTGTGTTTAATAGGCCAAGTAAGTGCGGGTAAGTCTTCTGTGGTAAATTCTTTAATCAAGAATATAAAGGCTGAAGTGGGCATCTTGCCAACAACTGCGGATTGGAATGTTCATATTTGCACGATTGATGAGCTGGAAGCTGTTCATTTGGTAGATACTCAAGGCTTGGATGGTAACAAAAAAACTGAGCAACTCTTGATTGAGCAGGTTGTGAATAGCGATTTGGTACTATGGGTATTGAAAGCAAATCAATCTGCCCGGGAGTTAGATGTCAATTTTAGAACAGCAGTCGATGATTATTATCGACAACATAAAAACTTATCGATAAAAAGACCGCTGCTGTTGGGTGTTCTGAATCAGGTTGATCGTCTTGAACCAGCAAGTGAGTGGAATCCACCGTATAAAATCGACGCGCCAGATTGCCCAAAAGCACAAATAATAAAGGATGCCTTGGACTACAACGAGAAATTGCTTTCACTTGATGCAATAGTTCCAGTAGTTGCTGGTGGAGAAAACCGAGGGTTTAATGTGGAAAAATTGGAAGCAACCATATCTATATGTTATGAGGACTCTGTACAAGTACAATTGAACAGGCGCAGAATTGAATCAATAAATCAGCCGAATTTTTGTGGGCAAACCAGCCGCATAGTTAATACTGCTAGAAAATTATTTACGCTGTATCAGCGCGATAAAGATTACTATAACAATAGTGTCTAGTTTTCAAAAGAGCATCCTTTTGAGGTTGGCTCGGGTTGGAATTGGTGCTGCGACGTTATTTCCCATATTTTTATGTCACAGCAAGTATAGGGGTGAATAAATATGATTTCTGAACTAGCAGGATTTAGGTTGGCACGTGCCATTCCAGATAGAGTGCTTGCCGGTGTTCTAAGTGGCTCTTACAAGGTGTGTGGAGGTGTTATTAGAAACGATTCTGGTCAAATTATTGCGCATTTGGTGAATGCAAGTGCTCCAGTCCGCACAATTTCAAGTTTTTTATCGCCGGTGAATGCGGCTTTTTCTGGGTTGAATGCCTTTCAACTTTCACGTATTGGTGTAAGTACACAAAAATTAATTGAACTAGCTCATGTTGGTATGGCTATCTCGGGACTTACCTTGGCCGTCAGTTCGGCCGGTTTTTTGTTTATTAACAAGAAAATAAGTTTAATAGATAAGAAGCTCGAAGAAATGGCACTTAATGTTAAGTCTATAAGAGAGTTTTTGGAATTGCAGGAAAGAGCTAGGTTGATATCTTCTTTAAAAGATGTCAGGGATTTTGACGCTATAGAAGATTCCACAACTAAGACTAAAATGATAATAGGTAGTCGCCAAACACTTGGTGAAATTCACGAAAAGTATAAAGAGCTTATAGTTAGACCTATCGATGTAGATAAAATGATGTCAGTGGAAGAATATTTCACTATTACTGCTATAGGGCATGCTTTGTGTTCTGCGGAATTGGGTATGCATAGTCAGGCTGTGAATGATATGGTAGAGTTTAAGAAAATATGGAATAAATCTGCCAGAGAATTTATCAAAAAAGAAGTAATAGGTAAGAAGCCACAACGCTTATTGGCAAAAAAATATGCAGGTTATATTAAGTCTGAGGAAATAGCTGACTGGATGGATTTTGTAGGTGATTGTGATATGGGGATAGAACAATTGGATCGATTGCGAGATGCATCTCCCCAGATCCGCGTTGATTTTTTCCAATCTGTAAACCCAAAAGAGATAACCGCTATTGGTGTGGCAAGGAAATTAGTTCAGAGAGATAGAATCCTGCAAGGTTATGTCGATCAGTATGAATATTTTGCGTCCTTGAAAGTAAAACCATCTGAGGTGCAACAATATTTTGATAGTCTCTCCCAGGAAAATGCAATAAATGGATGTTATGTATTTCTCGCCAACGAGGAGGCAAGACGGAGCTTTGAATGTGCTCAAATGCTACCAATAGCTGGTTCCTGAATCAGTGACGCTCCTTCTCGGCACATTCTCGTTTCCCCCGCGAGGGATGATGTTCTCGGAAAATCTCAAAAGGGATTGATATGAATACATTTGATAAGATTGCCGCAGCGGCATGGTTCGGTTTCCACAAGGAAATGAAGTTGGTAGACTAAAACACAGAGGAAGCTTAGCGTCTCTTCATGTTTGTCTTTACAGGGGGATGACATGCTGTTGGTTGCGGTGATGATTACCTTATA
>JAMOPE010000003.1 GCA_027064785.1 Geobacteraceae bacterium | reverse complement strand
TCTATGAACATCAGCTGGTTAAACCCGATGACCTGTCAAAACTCGATGCTGCTTTTTTTAATATGAACGGTTATATCAGTGTAACGATCTTTGTGTTTACGTTGATTGATGCGCTTGTTTGAAAAATTTCAACGGAGAGACGCTGAGGGGGGAGAGTATGCAGAGAGAAGTATTCTGAATGTTTCTTCTCTGTTTCTCTCTGCCTCTCCGTTAAAGTTTTTGATTTTGTTTTCTTAAGGTTTTGACTCTCTATGAATAATATCGTTGTCGGTATCACCGGAGCTTCCGGTTCAATCTATGGCTTACGCCTGATTGAGGAGCTGTTGCGGGCTGAAAAGCAGGTCACGGTTTTATTGACCAGTGCCGGGCGACAGGTGACTGAATTTGAAACCGGGCTGGTGCTTGCCGAAGAACCGCAGCAGTGTCTGGAACAGCTCAGGGAATATTTCAAGGCTGACAGTGGCCTTGAATATTACGCACTGAATAATTTTTTTGCACCGGTTGCCAGTGGATCGAGTGCTCCCGATGCTGTCGTGATCTGTCCGTGTTCGATGGGGACGCTGGGACGAATCGCTGCCGGATTATCCGATAATCTTCTGGAACGGGTTGCCGATGTCGCGTTAAAGGAACAGAAAAAGCTGCTGCTGGTTCCGCGCGAAACTCCGTTTAATCAGATTCATCTCGAAAACCTGCTACGTCTTTCAAAAGCGGGAGCACATATTTTACCGGCCATGCCGGGATTCTATCAGCAGCCACAGACGGTTGCCGATCTGGTTGATTTTGTGGTGGGGAAAGTATTGGATAGCCTTGGCGTTGAACATCAATTGTTTAAGCGTTGGGGAGATAAATAAAGACTGTAGGGGCAGGTCCCTGTGCCTGCCCTTTACGATTAATGAATAACGGGCTACCACAGGGGGTTGCCCCTACAGATATTAACCACGATGAATAACTTATTTGAAATTCTGAAAGATAAAATACTGAATAACCAACGCATCTTCGATGCCGAAGCGCTTGCGTTATTTGAATCGAACGATCTGCTGGCAATTGGTGACTTGGCTGCTGAAGCAAACCGGCGTAAGAACGGGGATCGGGTCTTTTTCAACGTCAACCGTCACATCAATTACACCAATATTTGTGTCAATCAATGCACCTTCTGTGCTTTTTCCAAGCTGGAAGGGGAAGTCGACGGTTACACGCTGGCACTTGATGAGATTCGACAAAAAGCTGAAGAAGCACACGCTGCCGGAGCGACCGAAATCCATTCAGTTGGCGGGCTCCATCCACGGCTGCCGTTTGAGTTTTATCTCGACATGATCCGGACGATCAGGGAGGTTTCTCCACAGCTGCATGTTAAAGCGTTTACGGCGGTTGAGATCGATTACTTTTCCCGAATCAGCCATACCTCGGTTGATGAGGTGATCGCAGCCCTTCAGGATGCAGGCCTTGGGTCGATGCCCGGTGGCGGCGCCGAAATTTTCTGCAAAGAGGTACGTGATAAAATCTGTCCCGAAAAGATTTCGGGCGAACGCTGGCTTGAGGTCATCGAGCAGGTTCACAATGCCGGGCTGAAGAGTAATGCAACGATGCTGTTTGGTCATCTCGAAGATTATGCCGATCGGGTTGATCACATGTCACGGTTACGTGCCCTGCAGGATCGAACCGGTGGTTTTCAGAGCTTCATCCCGCTGGCATTTCAGCCCGACAACACTCGGGTTCCCGGCGCCAAGGGGGTGGGTGGCGTTGATGCCCTGAAAACATTGGCGATCAGCCGGATCTATCTCGACAATTTTCAGCATGTCAAAGCGTACTGGATTATGCTGGGGCTGAAAATTGCCCAGACTGCTCTGTGTTTCGGCGTCAATGACCTTGACGGGACGGTGGTCGAGGAACAGATCGGTCACGATGCCGGTGCCGACTCTCCTCAGGAAATTGGCAAAGACAGGATCGTCAAACTGATTCGCGCGGCGGGCAAAATCCCGGTGGAGCGCGATACCTTATATTGTGAGCTGCAAAGGTACTAATGATGACAAAGGATATGATTGAGCAAGGGTTTGCACCATATATGGCCATTTTCCCCAAGGCCCGTAAGGGATGGGAGGAATTTGAACTGCTGGAGAAGAGAGGCAAGGTTAAGCCGGGTGTTTATCTGATTGTCGAAACTTATTGCATAGAAAAAGATTGCGATTGTCGCCAGGTCATTTTACAGGTGATCAATAAAAAACAGAAGACCGTTGCTGTTATCGATTTCCCCCTTGATATTGATAGCCCCTTGAATTGCCCCCGTTTGAATGAGTCGGTTAAACAACCTCCAGCCGCTGTCGATTTTCTGGAACTCTTTATGGAAATCCTGATTGATACTCCTAACTGGTATCGAGGGATGTGTCAGTGCTATCGGGCGGTAAGAAAAAAGATAGATGGCAGGCCTTATCGGGGACAACGCTTCCCGAGTAAGACGAACCTGAAGTATCTGGGCATTCAAACAATGGAGGATTTCGAGGCATCGGCAGAAGCTCTGTTGAGTGACTTGGAGGGTTTGTTTGCTGATAAAAAAGGCCAGAGCCGTCAGGGGTCAACGGACGACTGTCAAAGACCCCTGTTTGGGGTTGAAGAGCTAGCGGGCGATGGAGGTATCGTCGCATTTGCTAAGGCTTACAGGCAGGAATCCAGCCGATATCGGGGCACACCGCATGGATGGAGACGACTGCAGGCACTTCTACAGAAGGATCAAAGTGCTGAAGAATTGGTAGCATATCTGGTTGAACTCTATGCTGCTGAGGATGACGACGGGCTTGATTCCGCCTTATTGCTGTTGGGCGAGGTTATGGATATGTTGCGCACAGATCTGGAGCGGCGGCGTCCACTGGCTAAAGAAAGGATGGAGTTTTGGCAGGCCACTTTGGCTCAGCATGTTTTCACTATTGATGTTGATCCAGAATTGGGAGCTGAAATTACTCGGGTGTTGTTGAATGCACGGATCGATATCCTGCCGCAGCTACATTTGGCTAATACTGCCAGAATGTTGGAGATGGAGCGGCCTGAAGATTTTCCCGATATCTCTCCGGAGCTTGCCATCGAAGATTTGCTGACAGACATGGAACAATCGGGAGTGAACTCTCCCTTTGAAATGGTTGATGTTCTGTTGCAGATGATGGCTATCGGTCACACTGAAGCACAACTCGTGTTATGTGAGCAGATGTTCTATTCAGGCAGTACTTTGGCTCGGGAAGCGGCTATGTTGATGCTGTTTCATCCGCATGAAGAGGTGCGTGAAGGGGTTGCCGATTTCCTTGCTGGAGCCGAGGGTGAATTTTTTACTGCAATTATTCTGCGCCGTTTGATAGTCACCCGCAATTGGTTTCCAGCTGCGTTGCGGAAGAAACTTGATCAAGCGATTTCTCATGCCCGGCGGGCCCGGATTGAGTGTGCTTCACTCAACAAACCGGTAAAGGTTCAGGTGTATGCTACGGCGATTGATGGTGCCAATGCCCAATCTCTGCAAATTATTATTCCGCAAAAGCGCGGATATCTGGGCTGCTCAGCTATGCCGAAAAAAGACTTCGGTATGGCCGATTCATTTTTACTGGAACTCGAGAATAAAAGACACTTACAGGAATTTCTGGAGATGCTGACCCTCGAGATGGGTGGTTGTGAAGTTAGCATGAATTATATTGACGAGCGGGTTTGTCAGGTTCTAGCCGACGGTTCTCGCAACGGAAAGGTTCCTAACCACTGGTTAGTGGCGATTGCTGAACTGCTCGGTCGAGATCAATGGAAGGCGATTCCCTTTGATGCAACCAGCGAACTGGCTGATCTTCAGGGGCAATTACAAAAACAACAGACGACTAAAAAAGCTGTTCAGAAGGCATTACGTCAATCGTCTCAATGGCCGGAGAAAGCATTTGCTGGGAGTTGGTTTGAAGACGATAGCGAAGTTGACAGTAAGCTAGATGAGTTATTTCGAGGAGATGCCGATGATAATTCTACTGCGGCAATTGATCTGATTCTCGAAGAGATCCTTGAGCCGCGGCGAACTGAATGGTTGGAACGGTTTGTTTTGACCGCAACCTGGCTCAAAGCGGCAAAAAAACCACCTGTTTCTTGGGATCAAATGTGTCATGTTGCTGCAGCTGTTGCCGATGTGGAGACACCGTTAAAACAGATTCCACTGATGAAAACGATCGCAGCTCACACAGTCGGCGCATATCTGGGGAGGTTGAATGATGGCCTTTCCGGGTAGAGAATTGTTGTAGGGTGTAGAACTTTATGGATATTTACAGAAAAATAGAAAAGAAGATTGCTGCCGGACAGAGCATCAATCGTGAAGAAGCCCTCTGGTTATTGACGGAGGGCGATTTGTTGAAAACAGGCCGATTGGCAGATCATATCCGCCAGCAGAAGCATCCCGAAAATCGGGTGACGTTTGTTGTCGATCGCAATGTCAACTATTCCAATATCTGCGAATCGCAGTGTAAATTCTGTGCTTTTTATCGCAGTGCCGAAGCTGCTGATGCCTACCTGCTCGATTTTGATGAAATCTTTGCCAAAGTTCAGGAACTGGTTGATCACGGTGGAACTCAACTGCTGATGCAGGGGGGGATCCATCCCAGTTTGACAATCGATTGGTTTGAGGATCTTTTTCGCCAACTGACGGAGCGATTTCCCCAGGTCCAGATTCACTCACTCTCCCCGGCTGAAGTGATCCAGATTGCCAAGCTTTCTGATTTGCCGATGGAAGAGTGTCTTGCCCGGCTGCAAAAAGCGGGCCTTGCCTCGGTTCCCGGTGGCGGGGCGGAAATTCTGGTCGATTCTGTACGCAAGACGATTTCTCCCAACAAAATCGGCTGGAAAAAGTGGGCGTGGGTCATGGAAGAGGCACACCATCTCGGGATGCGGACAACGGCGACAATGATGTTCGGGAGTACCGAAAAGCCGGT
>JAMOPE010000002.1 GCA_027064785.1 Geobacteraceae bacterium | reverse complement strand
AATTCAGCAACCGGGATGGTGAGGAGCTCTTTCTTCTTCGCCTTCATGATATTCGGCAAAGTCGGATAGCGGGGAGTATTGAGACCCAGCTGACAAGTCACCAGTGCTGGTGCCTTGGTCTTGACCAGGGCCTTAACCCCACCTTCCAGCTCCCGCTTGGCACTGATTTGACCAGCGTCGAAAGCGAAATCAACCGCGGTAGAGATACTCGGTATTCCCAGCATCTCGGCGACTAAAACCCCAACTTGGGCACTACCACGATCCTGCGATTGCATCCCGGTAAAAATGAGTTCAAAATCTTTATCTTTAGCAAACTCGGCAATGATCGATGCGATTTCAAAGGGATCTTTCAGGTGAGAGTTATCATCTGCAACATGCACCCCGCGATCACACCCCATGGCCAGGGCTTTTTTCATCGTCTCCTGAACCTGTTGCCGGCCGATACACAGAACTGTCACATCAGAGCCCGCAACCTGTTCTTTAAGCTGAACCGCCTGCTCAACGGCGTACTCGTCGTATTCGTTCATCCGCCAGGCCAGATCGGCATCTTCGTACCAGTTACCAGCGCCATTCACTTTAAATTTCGATTCCATATCTGGAACCTGCTTGATACAGACCAGTATTTTCATTGTTTCTCTCCTTTTTTCGTTTAACCGGCAATTCTTTCGACCAGTATTTCAGCCAAATCTTTGGGTTTGAGTTGTTCATCCAGTTCTGCTCCTTTGACACCATCTTCAAACATGGTCAGGCAGAACGGGCAATTGGAAACCAGTTGTGAGGCTCCGGTTTCGCCCGCCATTCGAACCCGTTTGATATTGATCCGACTGCCAAGGTTTTCTTCAGCCATGATGCGTCCGCCTCCGGCACTGCAACAGAATGACTCGCTCCGATTCTTAGCCATCTCGGTGATGGTGCCGCCCGCCGCCGCAATCAGTTGCCGCGGTGCCTCATAAATATCGTTGTGACGCCCGAGATAGCAGGAATCGTGATAGGTGCAGTCAAAAGCGGTTGGATTAAGTTTAAGTTGACCACTGCTGACCAACTGTTCAAGAAAGCGGGTATAGGTTTCAACTTCGATATCAAAGTCAAAATCACGATAATCTTTGGCCAGAGTGTTAAAACAGTGGGGGCAGCTGGTCACAATTTTTTTGATGCCGTAGCCCTTGATCAGTTCAATGTTCTCCTGCGCCAAGGTCTGATAGAGGTATTCGTTCCCCATTTTACGCATCGGTTCACCACAGCACTTCTCTTCTTTGCCGAGAATGCCAACCTTAATTCCAGCGGCCTGACACAATTTGACAAAGGCTTTGGCTATCTTGATATTGCGGGCGTCAAAGGAGGCGTAACAGCCGACAAAATAGAGAATGTCAACATCGGCATCTTCGGCCAATGTCTTGATATCGAGACCTTTGGCCCAGTCACCGCGACTGGCATAACCACTGCCTAATGGGTTACCGTTGACTTCGGTCTGTTCCATGGCGGTCATCACTTCTTCGCCGGGGAATTCGCCCTCCATCAGGACCAGATTACGCCGGAGTTCAACGACCTTACCGACATGATCGATGCTGGCCGGACAAATGTCCTGACAGGCACGGCAGGTGGTACAGGACCAGATGGCGTCTTTATCACAAATATCTATCAGGCTGGCATCCGGATTGGTAAAAGCGGCCTCACCGATCTGATTGACCAGCTGCATCGGTGAAAGCGGCTTTTCGGTGTTATAGGCCGGGCAGCGATCCTGACAGCGCTTACACAGGGTGCAGGCATCGGTGTCGAAGATATCTTTCCAGGTCAAATCGGCAACCTTGCTGGCACCGAAACTTTCGGCGTCTTCATCTTCGAGGTCGAGACTGACCAGCTTTCCAGTCGGACCAAGATCGGTAAACAGATAATTAAGACTGGTGGTGAAGATATGACGGAACTTAGTGAACGGAATGGCGACAATAAAGGCCATGACCAGCAACAGGTGGAACCACCAGACAGTGGTGTGCAGTGAGCGCAGTGCCACCTCATCCATCCCGGCGAACCCTTTAGCGAAGAGCAGACCAACCGGCGACCAGAGTGCCAGCGGAGTCCCCATCTCGGTCGCTGCCATGCGTGCCCCTTCGATAACAAAGCCACTGATCAGGATGGCGAACAACAGGCCATGCATGATGAGATCGTCCGACTTGCTCTCCAGTCCCTCGGGACGAACAATGTAGCGGCGCACCAGCAACCCGCCAAGCATGATGATCGCGCAGAGTCCGGCAAGATCAAGGACAATGGAAAAGAGGAGATAAAAGGTACCGGTCAGAAATTTATAACCGAACAGCAGATCGGTGAAATCAGCCTGTAATACAATCAAACAGGTGCCGAGAAACAGCAGAAAAAAGCCCCAGAAAAATATGCCATGAGCCAGCCCCGGCCCCTTGACGCGGATAACTTTGCTCTGGAGCAATACATTTTTGATCATGCCGCTGATTCGCGCCGGCAATTGGTCGAGTCGTTCCAGTGGCTTGCCCAGCTTATAAACCTTGACTCGCGCTTTAAAGGTGTAAACCAGCACGGCAATGGCGGCAATGGTCAATAAATACATCGGCAGCAAAGTCGTTACGCCGTGACCAACATTCCAATATATTTCGCGGGTGAATTCCATCCTGCTTCCTCCCGGTTCAACGGCAGATCAGCGAGCCGATGACGACACGTTGAATTTCATTGGTTCCTTCGTAAATTTCGGTAATCTTGGCATCACGCATCATCCGTTCAACGGGAAAATCGCGGGTATAACCGTAACCACCGAGAACCTGAACAGCTTTGGTTGTTACGTACATAGCCGTTTCCGAAGCATGCAGCTTGGCCATTGCCGACTCTTTTGAGTAAGACAACCCTGCGCTGGCGCGATAGGCTGCCTGATACACCACCAGCCGGGCTGCCTCGATCTGGGTTGCCATATCTGCCAGCATAAACTGAATTCCCTGAAAACGGGTAATGGTCTGGTCGAACTGTTTGCGCTCTTTTGCGTAATCGACAGCAGTATCAAAAGCACCCTGGGCAATCCCGAGAGCCTGAGCGGCAATCCCGATACGTCCGCCGTCCAAAGTTTTCATCGCAACCTTGAAACCCTCACCCTCAGGGCCAAGGAGGTTTTCGGCAGGAATGCGACAGTTATCAAATACGAGCTCGCGCGTCATTGATGCACGGATGCCCATTTTTGATTCTTTCTTACCAAAAGTGAATCCCGGGGTATCCTTTTCAACAATGAACGCGCTGATCCCGTGATGCTTTTCGGCGTCCTTGTCACTCCGGGCAAAAACGATATAGATTTCGGCCCCGCCACCGTTAGTCGTGAAAATTTTTGCCCCGTTCAAAACCCAGTCATTCCCATCACGCACCGCCGTCGCCCGAGTCCCCCCGGCATCTGAACCTGCAGAAGGTTCAGTCAGAGCAAAAGCTCCCATTTTTGAACCTTCAGCTAATGGAACAAGATATTTCTGTTTCTGTTCTTCGGTGCCAAACATCCAAATCGGGTTTGCGCCGAGAGACAAGTGCGCTGAAAGGGTCACCCCGGTAGAAGCGCAGACCCGCGACAACTCCTCTACGGCAATTGCATAGCTGACATAATCGGCATCAGCACCACCATACTTTTCAGGAAAAACGATGCCGGTCAACCCGAGTTCAGCCAGCTTGTCAAACATCAGTTCCCGATCAAAGCGCTCCTCTTCATCACGCTCTTTAGCACCTTCAACCAACTCTTTTTCTGCGAAGGCACGAACCGTTTCACGAATCAGGTTCTGTTCTTCGCTCAGTTCAAAATTCATAAGCTCTCACCCTTTTTTATTTGTTGATAAATTCGGCACTGCGTTTTTCGATAAATGCCAGCATGCCCTCTTTTTGATCTTTAGTCGCAAACAACAACCCGAACAAGTTCCCTTCGTAAGCCAGGGCCTCATTCAATGACATATCGAGACCTTTACCAATAGCTTCCTTAGCCATTGCGACACCTACTCCGCCATTGGCCGCTATTTTCCGGGCCGCCTTGTGGGTCATATCAAGCAATTCTTCTGCTGCAAATATGTGGTTGACCACACCAAGTTCCGCAGCTCGTGCTGCATCAATCAGACTGCCGGTAAAAATCAGCTCCTTGGCAACGTTGGTTCCAACCAAACGTGACAGCTTTTGCGTGCCACCAAAGCCCGGCATAATGCCAAGGGTCGTTTCGGGGAAACCAAACCTGGCCGACTTGGCGGCATAGATAAAATCACAGGCCAATGCCATTTCAAAACCACCACCAAGGGCATAACCGTTAACGGCAGCAATGACCGGCTGCGGCATAGAGGCAATCAAGTTTAAAATTTCTTGTCCCTGACGCGCAAAGGCGGTGGCGGCAAGGGGATCAAGATCGACCATTTCCTTGATATCCGCCCCGGCGACAAATGCTTTGTTTTCAGCACCTGTCAGAATAACAACCCGCACCGCTGCATCATTGGCAATGGCCTTCAAAGCGGAGGTCAACTCGGTGAGTATCTCCCGATTCAGGGCGTTAAGTTGTTCTGGTCGGTTGATAGTCAACTGCGCTACGCAGCCCTCTACTGATAAAAGCAGATGATTGAATTGCATAGTTCCCTCATAAGTAAGAGTGAGAGCCAAGAAAACATAAGCTTCGCTATACCATGCTCCGTTGTTAAGCACTGCGATCTCAATTGCCGATTTCGGTTCTATCCACCAAACAAAGGGTGTAGCTAAAAATCCTTAGCTAAGCACCGATGGCCACAAATTATATTCACTTTACGTAAAAGTCAAGTCAGAACATAACACTATTCTATAAAAATAGAGGCGTGCTTAATCGGCAGTGAATATAGCGAAAGCCATTCCCGCTGTCATAAACTCCTGTAAATTCAGAAGCTTCCCTGTGGATAAAAAATACTTCCCCCCACTCAGTGGACGTAAAATCAGGCAGTTATGGAGGGAAAAAGTTATGCTGCCGCAAAACTCCCCCCAGAACCAACCGTAACCCCATAAATCACAAAAAAAACCAATAAAATAGCGGACTTCTCTCACTCGATCAGGTATAATCGAGGTCACCACACAAAAGAAAGAAGATCCGCCATGGCCACTATAGCACAACAATCCCTCTTTTCATGGAATGAAATTGAAACCACTTCTGATCTTGATCGTCTGAGCCTGGTCTTATCTGTTCTCCCTGATGAAAAGCTGATGTCCAAGCTCGAACAGAAACGTGGCAAAGGTCGCAATGACTATCCAGTTCGTGCCATGTGGAACAGTTGCCTCGCTGGTATTGTTTTCCAGCATCCATCGGTCGCCTCTTTACGACGGGAGATGCAACGCAATGCTGAATTGCGCCAATGTTGTGGTTATGATCCCTGCCTCGGAATGGATGCAGTGCCAACAGCGCGAGCCTTTAGCAGCTTTCTGCAACATCTGATTCAGGAAGAAAAAGCTATTCAGGAAATATTCAATCAGCTGATTCAGCAACTGTGTGAACATCTTCCTGATCTGGGAACCAACCTTGCCATTGATGGCAAAGCGATCCCTTCTGCCAGTAAACCCATCATGGCACGCGCAGCCTGACCAGAGCAAAGCGAGAACAGTAAAAGGGGCAAGGCAGGCGTATGCCCAAACACGCCCGGGATGAAACAGATAAGATAATAACCAGTTGTAGCACATAGTCGTAACCGTCCGTGCGTTGCCATTCGATCCGACCGTGAATTTAGTCGGACGACTCAAATTTCAATCCAGAATAAGGCTATAGCGGTAATCACTTATTGACAGGGTTTCTTCCAAGGTGTTAACAATTAATAAAAATCGTACGTAAAGGTGAAGAATATGGCAGACAAGGAAGAACCATTGGTCCAAATCGGTGAGCTGGCAAAACAGCTTGGCATCACCACTCGAACTATCCGTTATTACGAAGAAATTGGCTTGATGGGGCTTTCGCAGCGGGTCGGAACCGGGGCGCGGCTCTACAGTCAGGACGATATCCGCCGGCTGAAGTTTATCCTCAAGTTGAAAGAGCTGGGTATCGGTCTGAAAGAGATGCATGAACTGGCTGAACACTTCGATCAGCAAAATCAGCTATTCGACACACAACAGCACCAATTCAAGACTATCGCCCAACGGCTGTTGAAAATTCTCAATTTAAATATCTACAAGATTGATGAAAAAATATCCAAATTATCTTCACTGCGTAAAAATATTGTCGATTACCGTGCCAGGATTCTCGACACGATAAAAGAGCAGGAATCATAATTTTCATCTAGGGGACAACATAAACACTCCTTGAGCTGAATTACCCTTCGCATCAATTAAACTGCGAAAAATCGGCCGCCCTGTTTTCAAAAAAAGCCTTAAATGCTTCGGCAGCTTCCGGGGTAGAGAGGCGCTCCATAAAATATTGGCACTCCTCCACAATAACCTCTGGCACCCCTGCAGCACTGTTTTTTCTCAGCAAATGTTTTGCCAATCGCACTGCCGCTGGTGGCTGTTTAGCAAGCAGTTGTGCCTGGGCCAAGGCGTGGGGGAAAAGCTTGCTGGTACTGAAAACACCATTGACCAATCCAGCCGCACAAGCCGTATCGGCATCCATTGGCTGCCCTAGCAACAACATTTCTGCCGCGCGGGGATAGCCTATCAACCGTGGCAACAGCAGCGAAGAGGCTGCTTCCGGACAAAGTCCTAGATTGACGAAAGGGGTTTGCAGCTTGGTTGCTTCGCCCGCATACACCAGATCGCAATGCAGCAGCATTGTTGTTCCAATACCTACAGCCGGCCCATTGACAGCCGCAACCAAGGGTTTGGTCGCCCGACTGATTGCAATCAAAAATTGAAACACCGGGCTATCTTCACCGGTCGGAGGATGTTCAGCAAAGTCGAGCAAGTCATTGCCACTGGTAAAACAGGTATCACTGCCATGAATCAGCACCACCCGGACTTCGCTGTCTTCCTCAGCCTGTTGCAGCGCCGCCACCATATCTGCATACATCTGGGGAGTGATGGCATTGAGTTTATCCGGACGGTTAATCCCGATACGCAAAACACCGGCTTCTTTAGCAGTTGAAATCAATTCGTCGTTCGAGGCTAAAATCGTCATACTTCTCTCCAGATTTATCGTTTTGACAATACAAGTTACCCGGTGATCCAATTCCCCACCCTAACCATCCCCCACGCCGGAGGGAGGGAATTGCTGGCAGTTGAACAAAGCGGATAATCAATTAAAGTTGTTACAGCGCCTTAGCGATTGCGTAGCCTTGATGGATTGCATCAAAAACCATTGCTGGCTTCAGCGCGTCGCCGATCAGATGACAAGTGATCCCTTTGCGCTCAAGGTCTTCTTGCAGCGGATTGTTTGAGCGCGTTCCCGCAGCCAACACGACCGTGTCGGCCGGATAACTGATCTCTTTGCCGCCCACCTCCACTGTGACCGAAGCAGCACCAATCTCAACCGCTTTAGCCTCAGTCAATGCCTCCACTCCGTAACGTTCCAGATCTTCCAACATCACCCAGCGGGTCGTTTTCCCGAAATTGCTGCCGAGCTTATCAAGCATTTCCAAAAGGACAATTTTTCGGCTGCCGCGGGTCGCCAGGCGACGCAACTCTTCAAGATCTTCAGCCTCATGCACAAGTAAAAACTTCAAGGCCTCGGCCGATAAAGTTCCCTGCTCCGCCAATTCCAAGGCAGTTTCTACTCCAACTGCACCGCCACCAACAATAACCACATTCTGTCCGGCGGTTTTCTTCCCCGATAACAGATCCCAAGCCTGGACGACGTGAGGTAAATCTGCGCCGGGAATCGGCGGGGCCAGCGAAACACCACCAGTTGCCAAAATCACAACATCGGGCTGGAGCTTTTCGACCAACGCGCTATCGGCCCGCGTTCCGAGCAATAATTCAAGCGGCGCCGATTTCACCTGGTAAGCCAGATCCTGCGCCAATTGCACAAACTCTTCCCGGCCCGGAGGAGCCCCGGCAAGGAACAGCTGACCACCAAGCTGGTCACTCTCCTCCAGCAGTGTCACCACATGCCCCTGCTCACTGGCAGCCAGCGCCGCGCTCATACCACCGGGACCACCACCTACGACAAGGACCCGCTGTGCTGCCGTTGCCGGTTTTGTTGTTTGCTCATATTCATGCCCCGCGAGCGGGTTACACAAACACTCAACCGCACGCATTTCGAACAAATGGTCAAAACACGCCTGGGCGCAAGCAACACAGTGGCGGATTTCCTGCTCCCGTCCTTCGCGTGCTTTATTTGGCAGTTGCGGATCGGCAATCAGTGCCCGTCCCATGGCAACCATGTCACAGCTGTTGTCGGCTAAAATTTTACGCGCGGTCTGAGGGTCATTGATGCGATGGCTCGCGATCACCGGGACTTTCACGACTTCACGGATACCCCGTGCCAGATAGGCATAAACCCCGCGTGGAACTTTGGTCTGTATCTGTGGAACGCGTGACTCGTGCCAGCCAACATTGACACATAAGGCATCGGCACCAGCCTGTTCAAGCTGCCGGGCAAATTCATACATCGCTTCACGACCGATACCGTGCGGCATAAAATCGTTACCGTTGATGCGGACGATAATTGGAAATTCGTCAGAAACAGCGGTACGCACGGCACGCATGACGTCCAAGCCAAAACGCATCCGGTTTTCAAGCGAGCCGCCGTATATATCGTCGCGCTGGTTTGACAGCGGTGAAAGGAAAGCGCTGATCAGGTAACCGGTACCCGCTAAAATCTCTACGGCATCGAACCCTGCCTGTTGTACTCGCACCGCTGCTGCAGCGAAAGCAGCAACGGTCGTTTCGATTTCAGTAATACTCATTTCATGCGGCTTTTCGCCCGTCAACCGCGATGCAACCGGAGAAGGACCGACCGGCTGTTTTCCTCCCAGCAGCATCGAATGGTTATAGCGGCCAGCATGGTTGATCTGCACCGCACTTCGCGCTCCATTTTCCTTGATTGTCATTGCCAGGCGGGTCAGCCCGGGAATAAATTTATCGTCATGTGCGCCGATATGCATTGGATTGGCCGCCAATTCATCCACCGAGGCATAGCCGACACTGATCATTCCAGCACCACCCCGTGCCCGCTCGGCGTAAAACTCAAGGAGCTGTTCGGTGACCTGATACCGGCGACACATGTTCAAATGCATCGCCGGCATGTAGATGCGGTTGGCTATTTCCAGCTGGTTAATCGTGATGGGCGAAAACAATAGATCTTTTGACATCATGCCTCTCAGTGACTCAATTTATGACCAGAAAACCGGCGCGATCCCGGCGACAACCGAGAACCCGCCGGGCAGCTGCGAATTATTTTGTCACGAAGGCAACGGATCGACGCTAATCGACGATCCGTTGCTCGGGGTTTGACAGACTAAAACAGGTATTTTTCGTTTTCGAGAGCTGCAGCAGCCAAAGTCCGTTTGGCCTGCAACAGTCCGGAGGCATCGTACTTGGTGAAACGTCTGACTCCGGAGAGAATCATCGTCAGAGTGTCGCCCTCTTCGACATAAAACGCCCCTTTCTTGGCTGCAGACTCAACAACCTCTGCTGCTCGGAAAGTGCAGACTTTAACTGCCGCCAACAGCAACTGCTGTTTTGCTTCACTGGTTTGAGAGTAGTTTTTCTCGGCTCGCAGAACCGCACTTTCAAGGGCAAATATCTGAATAGCAATGTCGGCTGCTGCCATTAAAATCTCTTGCTCGTTCTGCAGCTTATCCATAAATTTCTGTACCGCTGAGCCGGCAAGGATCAGGAACATGGTCTTTAAGTTTTGCAGCAGAGCTTTTTCACTGGCAAATGGGACGCTATCATCGATTTCATCAAATGATGGGGTCATCAATGCCTCAAAGGCCTCCATGGCTTTGGCCTGAAGCGGCAATTCACCCTTCAGCGATTTCTTCAGAATCATCCCCGGAATCAGAAGGCGGTTGATCTCGTTGGTTCCTTCAAAAATCCGGTTAATCCGCTCATCCCTGTAGTAGCGTTCCACCGGATACTCACTGACAAAACCATAACCACCATGAATCTGTAACACTTCATCAACTGTGCGAGCTAGCACCTCACTACAGTACACCTTGGAAATCCCACACTCGGGAGCATACTCTTCAATCCCTTTGAGATATTCCTCGTAATAGTTGTCGATACCCTTTTCGATCGACGCTAATTTATTGTCGAGCAGTCCCGCCAAGCGATAAACCAGCGACTCAGCAGCAAAAATATCGGCGGTGCAATCGGCAATTTTTTCCTGAATCGCACCAAAACTCCCGATCGTTCTCCCAAACTGCTTACGCTCATTAGCGTACTTAATGCCATCGACTAGAGCCATTTTTGACGCTCCAGTCACACCGGCGCCAAGCTTGAAACGACCGATATTCAACGAATTGAAAGCGATCTTGTGCCCCTTGCCGATTGTTCCAAGGACATTTTCAACCGGAACTTTGCAATTATCGAGAATAATCTGGGTCGTTGATGACCCCTTGATCCCCATTTTTTTCTCTTCGGGACCGACGACCAGACCTTCAAACTCACGCTCAACCAAAAAAGCGGTGAAGTGTTGCTTGTCAACTCTGGCAAAAACGGTATACAGCTTGGCAAAAGAACCATTGGTGATAAACTGCTTGGTTCCATTGAGGATGTAGTATTTTCCATCGTCCGAAAGGGTCGCACTCGCCTGCGCGCCTAGGGCATCACTACCTGAACCTGGCTCGGTCAGGCAGTAGGCGGAACACCATTCGCCGGAGATAATTTTATCCAGATATTTTTCTTTCTGCTCCGGAGTACCGTAATAGATCAAAGGCAGAGTACCAATCCCGGTGTGGGCAGCAAAAGCGACAGAAAAAGAGCCACTGTACGCTATTTTTTCACCTACCAGCATACTGGTTGCCTTGTCCAGTTCAAGTCCCCCCTCTTCTTCAGGGGCATCCATCATCAGCAGTCCCAGTTCACCACACTTACGCATCCCCTCAACGACATGTTCGAAATTCTGTGCCTCGATTTCGTCATGATGTGGAATGATCTCATTCTCAACAAATTGCTCGGTTGTTTCGGCGATTGTCCGCTGCTCATCGGTAAAATCTTCCGGTGTGAAAATTTCGTTGCAATCGGCTTCAGCGATCAGATATTCACCGCCCTTGTAAAATTTCTTTTCCATAATTAATTACCTCATCTATAAAAAGTCTTGGTCTGGTTCCACAAGGAGAACCTACATCTTTTCAAAAATCCCGGCTGCGCCCATGCCGCCACCGATACACATAGAGACGACTCCGTACTTGCTATCACGCCGCCCCATCTCTGCGAGAAGGGTTGCGGTGAGTTTCGCCCCGGTGCAACCGAGGGGATGCCCTAACGCAATGGCACCACCATTGACATTGACGATGTCGGGATTCAATCCCAGCTCACGCACAACTGCCAACGATTGGGATGCGAAGGCTTCGTTTAATTCGATCAGTCCGACATCATCCAGTTTCAAACTGGCCAGTTTAAGTGCCGCAGGAATCGCTTCCATTGGCCCGATACCCATGATTTCAGGCGGGACACCGCGAACCGCAAAAGCGACAAAGCGGGCAACCGGATCGCAACTGAGTTTCTTCAGATAATCTTCAGATACAACCAGCACCGCTGCGGCACCATCGGTCATCTGCGAAGAGTTTCCAGCGGTAACGCTGCCACCCAGTTTAAAAGCAGGCTTGAGTTTAGCCAGCCCGTCCAGTGTCGTGTCGGCGCGGACTCCATCATCAATTGCAACCGTCTCGTTGTGTTTTTTTACTTTGATACCGTTAACTGCAACATGCTCGATAGCGACAGGAATGATCTCATCATCAAAGTTCCCGGCAGCAATAGCAGCAGCAGCTTTTTGATGGCTTGCCAAAGCAAAAGCATCCTGGTCTTCGCGACTGATATTGTACTTGCTTGCTACCAGTTCAGCCGTGGTTCCCATTGCCGCATAGCTTTCCGGCCAGGTTGCCATTAATGATGGGTTTGCGCTGTATTTATTGCCGCCCATCGGAACCATGCTCATCGATTCGGCACCGCCAGCAATGATACAGTCAGAAAAACCCGCCATAATCCGCTCTGCGGCGCTGGCAATACTCTGCAATCCAGAAGAACAGAAGCGGTTAACCGTCTGCGCCGGAACCTGAACCGGAAGCCCCGCTTTCAGGGCGGCAATTCGCGCCATGTTCATCCCCTGCTCACCTTCAGGGAAGGCACAACCGATGATAACGTCATCGACGTCGTTGCCATCGATCCCGGTACGGTCAATCAGTCCGCTGATGGCTGCTGCAGCCAGATCGTCGGGGCGCGTATCTTTAAATTTACCTTTTTTAGCGCGGCAACCGGGGGTGCGATAGGCTGCCAGAATATAAGCTGTTTTCATTGTTTGTCTCCTCGTTTTCGTAAGGGCCGGCTCCTGTGCCTGCCCAGGGCGGCCACAGGGGGGTCGCCCCTACAAATTCAAATTATTAATTCCGCAGCGGCTTACCTTTTTTGAGCATATGCTGAATCCGCTCGGCTGTCTTTTTGTTGCCGCATAATTTCAGGAAGCCTTCACGCTCTAAATTGAGGAGATAGTGTTCGCTGACCAACGTCCCGGCAGGAACATCACCACCACAAATAACATCGGCAATAACTGCCCCCATGGTCGCCTCATACTCTGTGGCAAAACCGCCTTGAGCAAAGTTCCACAACTGGCTCTTGATACTGGCAGCGACACTGCGTCCGGGAGCCGGGATCGCCTCTTCCGGTTTGCCGGGACGATAATTGCAGGCTAAAGCCAGCACCTTTTGTTTGGCGTCGGCAATCAAGCGGTCAAAATTCATGGTGATTGAATCACCTTCCCGCAAGAATCCGAGGCCACGCATCTCGGCCGCAGACATCGAAACCTTGGCCATGCCGATATTCTGGAAATTCTTGAACAAGAACGGTGAGACATCGGTATCGTACTGTTTCGCCAGCTTGACAGCGCGCAGACACATCTCTTTGGTACCACCACCTGCGGGGAGAAGACCGACACCGATTTCGACAAGTCCCATATAGGTTTCGGCATAGGCGTTGATCGCATCGGCGTGGAGGGAAAATTCACACCCGCCTCCGAGCGACATTCCAAAGGGAGCCGCAACGACTGGAACTTTTGCGTATTTGATCCCCATCGTCGCTTTCTGAAAGGCCCTGACCGCCAGATCGATATCTTCGTAAGCCCCCTCGGCCAGCGCGACAGCCATCAGCATCAGGTTGGCACCAACAGAAAAATTGACTCCTTGGTTTCCAACCACCAGACCGACACCCTGCTGTTCGGCACGCTTTATCGCTTTATGGGTCATTGCCAGAATATCACCCGTGATGGCATTCATTTTGGAATGAAATTCCAGCCCGAATACCCCGTCACCAAGATCAAGGAGCGAGCAATTGCCGGTTTTTTCAACCACGCCGCCGGCTTTTTTAAGAATCTGCAGATTTATTTCGCCTGCGACCGGCTGAATGTCACGGTATTCTCGAGAGAGCAGGTCAAAATAGTACTTTTTACCATCCTCAAATTTGTAGAAGCGTTCGACACCTTGCAATCCCTCCGGAACCGCGATTCCGTCCTTTTCGGCACGTTTCACAAAAGCCGCGACCCCGATGGCGTCAAGCATCTCAAAGGGGCCAATTTCCCAGTTAAAACCCCACTTCATCGCGTTGTCGATATTGACGATATCGTCAGCAATTTCGGGGATACGATTGACAGTGTAAATCAACGTATCGCGCAGAGAACGCCAGGCAAATTCAGCACCCTTATCCTTGCCACTGACAACCGTTTTTACTTTCAGAGCCGGATCATCGATCATCTTGACTGCGGCAACCGAAGGATATTTTGGTTTTTCCACCGGCTTGAACTCTCCGGTTAAATAATCGTAGTAAAGTATCTGCCGCTTCCCGTCGACCATCTCTTTTTTATAAAAACCCTGCTTACTCTTGTTTCCTATCAGACCATTACTGATCATCTTCTCCATAAACTCTGGTACTTTGAAGGTGTCACGACTTTCATCGTCCGGCAGCAGCTCATAGGTGTTACGACAGATGTGCGCCAGAGTATCTATTCCGACTAAGTCGGCAGTACGGAAAGCCGCCGAACCGGGACGAGCAGTAGCCGGGCCAGCAACGCTATCGACCTCTTCAACCGTCATTTCGAGGTCGAGCATGTGCTCAACACCTTTAAAAATGGCAAAAACACCGATACGATTGGCAATAAAATTCGGGGTGTCTTTGCCGTAGACAATCCCCTTACCCAGACGCTGGCTGATAAATGTCGCCATATCCGTAACGATTTGCGGATCGGTATATTTGCTGGAAACAATTTCGAGCAAACGCATGTAGCGTGGGGGATTGAAAAAGTGAGTCACCAGAAAGTTCTTACGAATTTCCGGAGGCAGAACCTCGGCCATTTCATTGACCGATAGACCGCTTGTATTGGTTGAGAGAATGGCCCCCTCGGCAAGATTTGGTACCAGCTTGGTAAGAAGGTCCTTTTTAATCGGCATGTGCTCGATGACAACCTCAATCACCCAATCGCAGGTTTTCAACTTATCCAGATCGTCTTCTAGGTTCCCAACGCTGATCTGACCGGCGTACTCCGGCAGATAAAACGGAGCGGGTTTCATTTTCAACAGCCCGGCTAGACCATTTGCGGCGATACGGTTTCGTACCTGTGGGCTTTCCAGGGTTAAACCCTGCTTCTCTTCAGCCCCGGTCAATTCTCTGGGAACGATGTCAAGCAGCAGCACGTCGAGTCCGGCATTAGTGAGATGAGCGGCGATTGTCGCCCCCATAACACCAGAACCAAGGACGGCAACACGATTAATTTGCCTCATTTTTTTCCTCCATGATCAGTTTTCGGTTGGGCACTCTGGCCGTTACCGTTGTGCAGATAGAGATGTTCAATCCTATCCTTATACATCTCGTAAATAACTTTTCGTTTCAATTTGAGTGTTGGGGTCAATTCTCCTCCATCGGTAGAAAATTCACGCGGCAGCAAAACAAACTTTTTGATCGTTTCATAAGAAGGAAGCTCACTGTTAAATTGCTTTACGCGCTCCTCATACAGCTGTTGAACCTGAGGATTTGCAACCAGATCATCTATACCCAGATAATTAATCTGCTTTTCTTTGGCAAATTCGATCAAGCGCTCTAAATTCGGGGTCAATAAAGCAACCAGATATGGCTTCCGGTCGCCGAATAAATAGACCTGGGAAATATACTTGTCTAACTTAAGTAAATTCTCCAACGGTTGCGGGGCGATATTCTTACCCCCAGCTGAAACAATAATCTCTTTTTTACGATCAACGATATAGACGTACCCCTCCTCATCAATCTTTGCGATATCTCCAGTCTTGAACCAACCATCGACAAATGCCTCTTTAGTGGCCTCTTCATCTTTAAAATATCCGCGCATCATTTGTGGCCCCTTGATTAACAGCTCGCCGTCATCTGCCAACTTGAACTCTGTTTCATTAAGGGCCTTGCCGACAGAGCCAAAGCGAACCTCGTAGAGGCTATTCAGAGTTACTGCCGGACTAGTTTCGGTCAGGCCGTAGCCTTCAAAAACCGGAATACCGATAATCCACATGAATTCATTGATCGTTTTGTCCAAGGGGGCACCGCCGGAAATGAAGAATTTCAGTTGTCCTCCGAAGCGGTTACGCACTTTACGGAAAAGCAGTTTATCGTAGAATTTATATTTCAGCCCGAGAAGTCCAGTTGGTTGCCGCTTGACATATTTCTGATAAACATACTCCCGACCCGTTTCGACCGCTTTATGAAACAGTTGACGCTTTGCCGGGGGCATCTGGTGGACATTCTCGTATATCCGCGAATAAATCTTTTCAAACAGGCGCGGAACACTGACCATAGCATTGGGCTTAATTTCCGCAATATTTTCAACAACCGTGCTGACATCTTCGGCAAAAGCAACATGCCCACCGCTCATCAGAACGGCATAATAACCAGCTGTCCGCTCCAGTACATGGCTGAGAGGGAGAAAACTCAAAAAAGTGCCCTGCATCTCGATTTCCCCGGCGCGTTGCAAACCATACCAGGCATCAATTAAAACGTTATACTGGGTCAGCATCACCCCTTTGGGGATACCGGTCGTCCCGGACGTATAGATGATGGTGAGCAAGTCAGCGGAAGCCACCCGAGCTAAATCGCTCTCGATTTGCTCCTTTTCTTTGTCCTGAATCGGATAAGAAATTTCGGAAAGTTGATACAGGGTATAGACAGGAAGGTGGCGCTCACCAAGAAAGCGCTCAAAAGAAATAACCAACTCAACGTCTGGAATCTGATCGCGAACCGCCAGTAATTTTTCATACTGCACCCGGTCAGAAACAAAGACAATTTTTGCACCACTGTGATTAATAACATACGCAGCCTGCGCTCCGGTGTTGGTCGCATATATCGGAACGGTAATCCCCAGCGCACATTGAATCCCAAAATCGGCAATAGCCCATCCGGCACGGTTCTCAGAAAAAATCGCGACGGGATCTCCCGGCTGCATCCCCGCCTTACGCAATCCCCGCGCCGCCATCAGCATCCGCGTATAAAACTCTTGATAGTTGAGGGTCAGGTAGGCACCACTTCGCTTATAGCTGATCGCCGGACGATCGGCATATCTTTCTGCATTGATTTGCAGCATCTGCGGAATTGAGCGGTAAGGAAGTTTTTTTGTCTCGACGTTTGTCATTTCAGTCTCTTCAAATTTATCAATATTAAAGTTAATCTCAAAACATCTTTAGCCAAAAAGAAAGAGGCATTCTAAAACACGATTATAGTAAATCGATCCCCATTGTACTTACTTTTACGTTCACATCAACAAAAAGACGGCATTTTTTATATTTTTGCTTTTTGTTGACACTTCTCCTTCAGGCATGAGGGTGATTGCAACTTGCCAAGTGAGACTTTTGCGGTTAAAAAAGGCTGCAACTTCCCCTCATTCCGACCCTCTCTAGACAGCGTGAGAGTCGGAATGAGGGGGAAGACAAGGTTAGTCAGATAAATTTTCTGTCTTTGTTTTCGGCAGTAAAAAATATGCCAAAGCTGGAAGCAGCAGAATAGCTCCAAGCATATTGACCAGAAACATAAAGGTCAGCAGAATACCCATATCAGCCTGAAACTTGAGGGGGGAAAAAATCCATGTTGCGACACCGATAGCAAGGGTGACTCCGGTAAATACAACACCGTTTCCGGTAATCGCAAGGGTATGCAGGTAAGCTTCCTGCAAAGTCTGCCCTTTTCTCAGATAACTGCGCAAGCGACTGAATATATAAATACCGTAATCGACACCGACGCCAACCCCCAGAGCAACAACGGGCAGAGTTGAAACTTTCAAGCCGATTTGAAGGATACTCATCAGCGCATAAGCAAGCAGAGAAACGAGGCCAAGGGGTAGGATGATGCAAAGAACGGCCCTGAGCGAGCGGAACTCATAGAAGCAAAGGAGAATTATCGCCCCAAAAACATAGAGCAGGATTGGAAACTGTGCAGCAGAAACCTCTTCATTGGTTGCCGCCATAACACCGACATTGCCGGTCGCCAAGCGGAAAGTGACATCTTCGGTGCCATATTGATTTCGATATTTTTTAACTTCAGAGACAATATTATCAATCGTTTCGGCTTTGTGATCTTTAGTGAAAATCATCACCGGCATAACACTGCAATCAGAGTTCAGCAAGCCGCTGCTGGTTGGAATATAGCCCACAGCCTGAACCATGGTAGATTGATTACGCGGCAAAACCCGCCATTTCAGACTTCCCTCATTCCAACCAGCATTGATCACTTTGGCAATTCCCGGCAGCCCGATAACCGACTGTACCCCGTCAACGTTATTCATGTGCCAAGCGAAACGATCAATGGCGGTCATAATATCGTAATCGATACACCCATCTGGTTTGGTTTCAACTATCACGGTAATAAGGTCAACACCTATAGAGAATTTTTCGGTGATCACCTTACTATCCTGATTGTAACGCGAATCTGTTCGCAGTTCAGGAACACCGCGGTGCATGTCGCCAATTTTGACATCAGAGCCTTTCCAGAGGCCAAAACCAAGCAGAGCGATAGCAACCGCAATAATCACAGTCGCAGATTTCGGCTCTGCTGCCCGCTCAAAGAAACCCCAGACAGGCCTTAACAATTGTGCTTGCTGATCAACTCGACGTTTATAGCGGCGTCCGGTTTTAACGTAAGAAAGAAGAATCGGCAGCAGAATCAGATTGGTCAAGATAATAACGGCAACCCCAAGACTGGCCGTCACCGCCATTTCTTGAATTACCCTGATATCAATTAAATAGATCGTAATAAAACCAATGGTATCACTGGCCAGGGCGATGGTACCGGGGATAAGAAGTTGACGGAAACTCGCTTTAGCCGCTTCCAGACGATCCGCGCCCGCACGAACCTCAGCCGTATTGGCAGTAATCATCTGCACCGCATGACTGACACCAATGGCGAAAATCAGAAAAGGAACCAACAATCCCATTGGATCTATGCCATAACCAAGAATCGGCAGTAATCCAAGTTGCCAGATAACCGCAGTGAGTGAACAACTGAGTGGAATCAAGGTAAGAATCAGGGATCGTGTATAGAGAAACACCAACAAAGAGGTAATCAGGAAAGCAATAAAGAAAAACAATATGACACGTTTTGCCCCATCGGCAATATCTCCGATGACTTTGGCAAAACCGATGATATGCACATCAATCTTATCACTTTGATACTTGTCTCTTATCTTCTCTTCAAGCAGGTGTGAAACCTTTATAAAATCGAGCTTTTCCCCAGTCGCCGGATCAATTTCTAACAGTTGGGCACTGATCGCCGCGCCGGTGAAATCGTTGGCAACAAGACGCCCGAGAATCCCTGCCTTAAGAATATTTTTGCGGACCTTTTCCAGTCCTTCCGCAGTAACGTCAAAATCGGCCGGGATAACGTTGCCGCCAGCAATTCCGTCCTCGACAACCTCAGTAAAACGGACATTGGGAGTAAACAGCGAACTGACCTGCGCACGATCAACCCCGGGAATAAAAAAAACATCGGCTGTCGCAGCTTCCAGAGTTTTAAAAAATTCGGGGGTAAAAATATCGCCTTGCTTAGCCATCAAGGCAATCAGAATCCGGTTGGCACCACCAAATTCTTTGCGATACTCAACATAGGTCTGCATATACTCATGCTTAAGCGGCAGCAGTTTGCTGAACCCGGCATCAATCCGCAGATTGGTCACAGAATAGGCCATCAGCAGAGTTATCAGAACAAAAAAGCCCAGGAAAATACGCCGATTATTAAATATGAGCTTTTCAAGTCCCGACTTAAAAAAATTAACCATCATTTGAATCTCCTGCCATTACCTATTTCTTTATTGAAAAAATTTTATCCAGAGCCAATTTTGCAACCCCAAAGTTTCCAACCGCAATGATATTGCCATCAGCGGCCTGCATTAATTTGCTGAAACCTTTGCGCTCTGGGTCCTGCAAAAAATTAAAACTGTCCCCATTATCCTGACTGGTTAACAGAGCTCCCGCTAAACCGGCAATGACTATAGTTCCATCTTCCAGTTGCAATCCACTGGTCAAACTTGCCTCTGTTCCGGTTTCAACTTCAGTCCAGGTTTCCCCGGCATCATCAGAGCGATACAGGTGTCCTCGTAAGCCAAACAGCAGTAATCTTCCGTTTTCAGCAGGGAAAATACTAAAAAAGGAGCCCTGATATCCCGTCTCCAACAGGGTCCATTTTTGACCCTGGTCTTCTGAACGGTAGACACATCCAGCTTCCGCAGCGATAAACAATTGCTCCCCGATAGCAATAATTTTGTTTAAATGAAAATCATCCTCGCTGATCCAGCGTCCTTCCCAGCTGCTACCGCCATCAAAAGATTCCAGAAATTGGCCGTAGGCCCCGATAGCATAGCCATGCTTGTTATTAAGAAAAATGATATCTAGCAAAGGACTTTCTGCCTCACGATTTTCGTAAACCAGTTCCCATGTTTTTCCACCATCTCTGGTGCGCAGAATGACCTGATCGTGGCCGACAACCCAACCGTTCAGGCGATCGCTAAAATAGATACCTGTTAGCGTTGCCCGTGTCGGCACCTGGGACTGGCTCCAACTGTCGCCATTGTCCTCACTTATAAGAATATGACCGCGCTCGCCAACAGCGATCAGGGTATTTTCAACCCGCTGTGCATCAAGAAGCAGTGAACGGGTTGCCAGCGGGGCTATCACTGCTGTTTCACTACCGCTGGCTGGGGTGCCATAAGCCAGGATCATGAACAGATTTGCAGCAATAAAGAGGCTTAAATTGTAGGGTTGTCCAAATATTTTTTTCATATTCAATGTACTCGAAAAAGCATAAAAATGACCGAGCCGTTTCCGACCCGGTCGAGACTCCATTATTCACAGTTTACTAACGACGACCAGCCCGGCGCAAAGCACCTGGAGAATAATCCTTGTCGGTACGTTTGATATCGAAATTGTACATTTCAGATTCGTTATCGAGCCCAAGAGCTAAATAACGTCCCGACTGAAGGTCGTAATGGGTTTCCAGGGTCGTCCAGAAGGCTGGGACTTCGTAATAGTTGATGGAGTGGCCTTCGGAAACACGCCACAGCTGATCACGGTTGTCATAATTATCGGCAACCATGATCTGCCAGGAATCTTCATCAATGTAGAAAACCCGTTTTTTGTACAGATGGCGAGCCCCTTCGCGCAAAGTCGCTTCAACAACCCAGACACGATGCAGTTCATAACGCAGATATTCAGGATTGAGATGTAATGGAGTCAGGATATCCTTGTACTTGAGTTTGTCGCTATGCAATAGATAGTTGTTGTAAGGAATATACATCTCCTTTTTACCAATCAGCTTCCAGTTGTAGCGGTCAGGAGCACCATTGAACATATCAAACTGGTCTGATGTCCGCAGACTGTCTGAAGCGGTTCCCGGATTATCGTAGGCGACGTTTGGAGCCCGACGAACCCGGCGTTGACCGGGATTATAAACCCAGGCAGCACGTGGTTCTGTGACTTGATTCATAGTTTCGTGAACCAGCAGAACGTTTCCAGCCAAACGTGCCGGGGCAGTGACTTCTTGCCGGAGGAAAAGGATACGGTTTTTCAATTGCTCTTCGGTCATACCCTCATGTGCGTAGATAAGGCTCATTTCATCTTCGAACTTGACCAGAGTATAGCCACCACCCCGGGTCATTGGAGCCTGAGCTATATGACGCGCAACAGCATCACCACGATAACGGAGCATGTGGTTCCAGAGAACTTCAATGCCACTTTTAGGGATTGGGAAAGGGATCCCGTTAACAGTTCCAGTGACACCATCACCATTATTAATAAGTTCTGCGGTCTGGGACACTTTTTTAGTCATGTCGTAAATACGTTGCGGCGAGGAGGCACTGCGATGCGTCGGGTAAACGTTCATCTTAAACGTATCATAAGTTTTTAGCAGTGTCTGGTGCCCAACGGTCAACTTGTCTTTGTACTGATCCATGTTAGCAGCAGTGATCGTGAACAGCACTTTATCTGCCGCGTAGGGATCAGGATGATGCATTCCCTTTGTGTAACCTGCCGGAGGTGTTGTGATGCCTCCGTCCCAAGCCGGGATGGTGCCATCTGTATTGCCTGCTTTCTCAGCGCCAACAGGAGTCAGATCTTTGCCTAGGCGATCAGCTTCCTCTGCCGAAATAGCGGCGAAGGATTGACTCGCCAAGCCTGCAACCAGTAGTAGGGCAAGTGCCCAAGTTAATACGTTTCTCAGCATAATATTTGCTCCCTATATGAATTTAGAATGAATATTTGATATTGAAAGCCAGAAAATCACGATCGTTGACCAGATTGTAGCGGCCAGCACCGAAGTAATCGGTGTAGCTCAAATCGGCAGTCCATTGATTTTGGTAGTTAGCACCAAGACCTAGGGTGACGGCTTTGCGATCTTCGACAAAGTTTCCACCTGGCCCAGGGGAATTGCCACTGACGTCATGTGCCCAGGCGACCCGTGGAGATAGAGTTACAGCACCGATAGCATTGTTAAAATCGAGTTTGGCGACCATCCGGTAGCCCCAAGAATCGGCATCAGCAAAAGCGTCAGGAGGTTCAATTGGTTTCGTCTTTAGATATGGGTTGGCACCACTTGCATTATGTCCAACGGCACCCAATGTTGGTCCGGGAACAGGAACAATCATATCAACTGGAGTATCATTGCCACTGACATAGGTTGCTGGACCATTAAAGCGCAATTTATCTTTGTCGGGCATACTGTGAACATGGGTCAGTCCCACCTCACCCACAAGAACAAACTGATCAGCGCCAAAAGTCGGGCCAAAAACCTTCGTTGCAGTCATTTGAATTTGACTGACATCCATCTCTCTGTAACCATGAATTGTTTCGTCAAAGCCATATCCACCCAACTGGCTTTTGGAAAAAACTTCAGGACCCATGAGGCTTTTTGGATTAGCAGGGTTGGGAGGTCCAGCGGCCGCGCCGAAAACATAAGGATCAACAGGTGAATAAGCTGCATATATTAGTTCAATATCATCGACCTGAAGCGGCATATCTTGACGGTAAGACCACTCCCCTTGCAAAGCAATCCCGGTACCTGTCAGCAGAGTGTTAAAACTAACACCATATAGTTTAATATCTTCTGGATACTCGGTAAAGTAACTTGCTGAAGCAGCGTAGTCACCGCTAGCAAGCCCCGCAAGCGTACCTGTATTCGCACTGATAATCGGCACACGGCTGTGGTAATTCATAAAGTAGAAACCAAATTCGGTGTCATTCAGATTCGGTGCATAGACCCTCATTGCCAAACCGTACTGGCCATCGTCATCAGCTTCAACGGTCGAGGCACGAGGAACAACAGGGCCGAGACCAGCAGCCATCGATCCCCCTGAACCGACTTCTGTGCTATCTGGCACTTCACCCCAGCCCATCATGAGTTTGTCGCCACCCTCTCCAGCAAAATCATTGGTGCTCCAATAGGAACCGGGTGGGTCAATATCAGTTTTTTCCCATTCGTACTGATAGAAAGCCTCAAAACTGATATTGTCAGTTGGCGAAATAGATACCGAAACGATACCGACCGGGATCAATGCTTCTTTTAGTTCCGCACCAGGAACCCGGTACTTGCTGACATCAATCGGATTAATTGCATTAATACCGTTCTGGATAAAAGTACTTTCACCCCAACTGATAACTTGATTACCACCACGGATTTGCATCGGCATACTGGCAACATCAAAATCAAACGTTACGTAAGCATCGAGCAAATCCACGTCTTTACCCACCATATCAAGTGCATCGTCACTTAGTGGTGTTCTGGCACGATCGCCATCATTATTTTCAAAATCGTAAAAGGCGGTACCACGAACAAATAATCCAAAACTTTTGTATTGAAGAGCCACTTCACTGGTCACTTTTGCAGTGTTACTGATTAGATCACCCTTGTCATAATTGAGGTCGCCATCATCTCCATTGACAGAAAAAGCATTACCGCCATTACTAAGACCAACAATGTCGGGATCTTGATCATCCATTCGCCAGGCAAGACCATAGGAAAGGGTGGAGTCCAGACTCCCTGTCAAATCGCCCGATCCAAACTGAAAAGCAAAAGCTGGAACGGTAAAGGTGGCAGCCAATAACAGTGCCAGCAGGGTCAGACAAGTGCTTCGCGCACTTAATCCCGCAAGGTTTCTCCTCATTTTGATTTTCATGTGTCCTCCTTGGAGCGCTTGAGTTTATTAACAACAATCCACAAATAATACAAAAATGATGTTTCACATTTAAATCAAGCAAGGTTGATATTCATTAAACATGAATCACCGTTTGAAGAAGTGAAGATTACTTGCCAATACTAACTCTGACTTGCCCTGTTCGCAAGAATAAAAAGGTGTTTTACCCTTTTCAAAATCAGCACAGAAACTTCTATTCCGCGACCACTGAGAAAATGGAGCCCATAAATTCAACATCGATGTTCGCCTTTCTATTTAACGCACCCTTACGCAAAGGTCAACACAAAATCAGAACAACGTTAGTTTTTCAGTAAAACAGTTTAGCGCGTAAAAGTTGGAATCACATATTAGTAATCCTCCTAGGAGTTCACCCATTTTCTTCATAAGCTTCATAAACCAAACAAAGTTGGCTGCTCACCCTGTATCGACTCGCTCAGGGTTGCTATGATCGGCCCTTTCCCGACACTCTTAAAGACCGCCTTCATACCATCAGCCAAGGCGTAGTAACGAAAATCGAGTATGCAAATATCCTTTTGGAGGCTTCCAT
>JAMOPE010000001.1 GCA_027064785.1 Geobacteraceae bacterium | reverse complement strand
AGATTAAGTCACTGACCGAAGAGGGGCTATACAGTGTCCGTTTTGAAAATGACGAAAGGTCCAATGGTTTGGTGGTAAAAATTGTTGATCGGGAAAACGATGAAGTTATCCGCCAGGTTCCTGCCGAGGAACTATTGGAACTTAAAGAGGCTCTTGCAGATTTACGCGGTAACATTATTGATACCCAAAGCTGATATGTTTGAGAAGCGGGTTTAAGGAGTTTAATTATGTCGATTACTTTTGGCGGTTTGGCAACCGGAATGGATACCGAATCAATCATATCGGAACTGATGAAAATAGAGCGGTTTCCTATCGACCGTCTTGAAAAAGATCAGGCTTATTACAATAATCGATTGAATGCTTTTTCGGAACTGGATGGGAAGCTGAAGGGGTTTCTGGCAAAAGCCGAAGCGATTGATACTCGACTTGAACTGAACTCTCCCACTCTAAAAAGCAGCTCTGAAGAGTTTGTTGCTGCGACTGCCGACAGTAATTCTCAGTTAGGCTCATATCAGTTAACCGTCATTGATCTGGCACAGCAGCAGAAAGACGTCAGCCAGGGTTATGCCGATAAAACGGCCGCAACTTTTGGAACCGGAACTCTCGATCTAACTGTTGCAGGAGCTTCTACTTCCCTTACAATTGATGCGACTAATAACTCTTTAGAGGGAATAAGCAAGGCGATTAATGATGCCGACTTGGGGGTAAGTGCTGCTATCATTAACGATGGTACCGCTGGTTCTCCCTATCGACTGGTTTTAACCGGAGAGAATGTATCCAATGCTTTTTCTCTGGACGCTTCTGGCTTGAGTGGTGGCACAGATGACAACCCGACAATGAGCAATACCCAAACGGCTCATCAGGCACATATTCTTCTTGACGGGATTGATATCTATAGCGATAGCAACACAGTTAATAGTGCTGTCCCGGGGTTGTCTTTTGAATTGTTGAAGGCAGATAGTCAAGCGACAACAACATTGAACGTATCTGTTGATAATGAGGCAACAACTGGAAAAATTAAAGATTTTGTTTCCGCTTATAACGAAATTATCACTTTTATTGCGGATCAGAAAGAGTCTGGATGGGGAAATGACTCTGCTTTTCGTTCAGTCAAGAGCCACCTGCAGAACATCTTGGCCGACCAGCAGTCGGGCGGCGGTGTTTTTACCAGCCTCTCCCAAATTGGCTTCGAAACTCAGCGAGACGGAACCATTTCTTTAAATAATACGAAACTTTCATCAGCATTAACCGATGAGTATGATTCAGTTCTAGGGCTTTTTTCGGGGGTTGATGGTGGTGAGGGAATCAGTACGAAGTTTGCTACTTATTTGGAGAATTTGACCGATTCTGTTGACGGTTTGTATGTTGGACGAAAAGAAACAACGGAGAAAAATTCTCGACGAATTGACCAGCAAATTTCAAACATGGAAGCCCGCCTGGAACAGAAAGAAAAAACCTTAAGGGCACAATTTTCAGCAATGGAAAATTTAGTTAGCGGGTTAAATGCGCAGGGAGGTTATTTGTTACAGCAATTAGCCTCGATGCCATCACTGGGTGGTTCTTCACAATAATCGAATGCACGTGAGGCACCAATTAATATAGAGATTCAGGAGCATATAGGATGAATGCATATTCAAATAACTACCGAAACAACCAGATCATGACCGCTTCCCCTGAACAGCTTCTTATTATGCTCTACGACGGAGCAATCCGTTTTGTCAGGCAGGCTAAGCTTGCGATAGAAGATGGACGAACGGCTGATAAAGCGATCGCAATTAGTAAGGCTCTTGCAATTATTACTGAATTTTCCAATACCCTTGATTATGAGGTCGGTGGAGAAATTGCCCTTGATCTTAGCCAACTCTATGATTTTCTGATTAGGGAGCTGTCAGTGGTTAACGCTCGTGGGGACGCGAGTCGTTTGGATCCTGTTGAAAGTGTCTTGCTTGACTTGCGAGAGGGATTTGTCGGTGCTGTTGAAGCCAATCGGAGCGGGATAACAACGTCTGAGCCTGCTGTGGGTCAAGTTGTGGCATCGTTCTGAAAAGTTAAGGATCTGCCATGGAAGCATGCCTAAAAAAATCAATTAAACAATACCGGCAAATTCTTGATCATGCTGAACAGCTTGATCATTTGCTGATCAAGTCTGATCCTGAAGAGCTGCGTGATTATACTGTACGCCTGCAGGAATTACAGGATGAGGCTGGGATGAATGATCGGATTTTTCTTGAGGTCTTTCCCCATAATTCTGATGCATGGAAGGATCATCCGTTGTTTCAGGAGCGCACCCGGTTGCTTGAACAGATCGTTGAGTTGAATCATTTGCTATTACCAAGAATCCGTGGCATGATGGCCGTCACCGCTCATGAGTTATCTCAGATTAAGGGCGGTCGCGTGGCTGTTGCCGGGTACCATCAGGCTCCAGCTCAGCCAAATCAATATGTCCGGGGTGTTGGGTAGTTCATTTGCTATTTGTTCGGACTTGTCTTTCTATCCCTGTCTCATGGGGAAATCAGACACCCATCCAATACCTTCGTTGTCCGTCGAGGGATCTGTTATGTCTATATTGAATCAATTAAAAGATTATCGTGTTGTCAAGGTGTCTCTGCCGTTGAAAGATGGCAAGAAGTCAGTTCTTGATGGTGTAGCAAAGGTGACTGAACAACCCCTTTTTGAAGTGACCTTTCTTCCCGATCAACTTAATCCTGAAATCCTGAATTTAGACGAATTCTGCATGGTGTCGTTTGATGCTGCTGGCGAGAATAAGTCAATTAAAGCGAAGATCGTTTCGATAGAGGACGAGGCGAAGCTTCTGTTAGAGATGGTTGATTCTTTCAGCTATATCCAGAAACGGGGTTATTTCCGGGTTGATGCCGATTTGTCGGTCAGTTACTGGGTGATTGATGAAGAAAATCCGACGGCACGTTCGGTTCAGACCTCTGTCAATATCAGTGGGGGCGGATTGCGTCTACCCGTTTCTGAGGAAATCAAACCGGGGACGAAGCTTGGGTTGGAAATTGTTATCGATTCACCGCAACCCCGGGTTATCGAGTGTCGCGGTGAGGTTGTCAGTAACTACGATCATGGCGGTGACAAGTTCATTGCTTTGAGCTTTGTCGATATTGACGAAGAAGATCAGGATGCGATTATTGCCCATTGTCTGGCGGAACAGCGCAGACAGCTGCGACTTAAGGTCAAGGTTCTGGGAGCATCGGTGGTTGAATAGCCGTTCTTAGAAAATGATAGAAATAAAAAAGCGGGGTCCGATATTATATCTGACCCCGCTTTTTTATTGCGAAATTGGGATTGAGAAATCAGGTCCCAAAGGCAAATTGGGGTGCCTGTTCGTAGCTGAATGACGGACGTGGTGTGATGACATCTGCTTTCCAGGTTTCTGTCCGGTTGCGACCGTTCGCTTTTGCCAGATAGAGAGCCTGGTCGGCTTCTTCGATCAGCTGGGTCGGGTGAATATCGCGAAGACGATTTGTGCAACTGATCCCGATGCTGACGGTGATTGGCATCCGTCCCGCAGGTTGTGCCCGTGACACTCTGGAAACGTTTCGATGAATCCGTTCAGCGAGAACCTCAGCATTATGGGCAGTTGTGTCGGGAAGGATAATTGCAAATTCTTCCCCGCCGTAACGGCAACAGATATCCGCATCACGGGCAGAAACTTTCAGTGAGTCGGCAACTGAGCGCAGGACAGTGTCCCCCGTTTGATGTCCGTAGTTATCATTGAACAATTTAAAATGGTCAAGATCGATCATCAGCAGTGAATAGGGGATTCCCGAACGCTGTGAGCTGGCAGCAGCTTGTTTGATATTTATGTCAAAAGTGGCGCGGTTGCCAAGCTTTGTCAGCGGATCGGTCAGTGCCATTTTCTGCAACTGCTCTTTGCTTTGCCGCAGTTCAAGGAGGCGTTGCCAGCGTTCCAGATGGCGATGCATTCGGGCGCTAAGTTCAGTCGGATCAATTTCAACCCGGACCGAGTCGCTTGCCCCCAGCTGAAAACCATTGATGACACTTTGCTGATCTTCGGCAAAGGCGATCAGTGGCAGATCGTGCCACTTTTCATCAGAGTGGAGTTTATTGATCCAGTCAACTTTGCGGGGTTGCTTCTCAATTGCCCAGCAAACCATATCGGCACGTTTTGATTTAAGATGGTGAAATAAGGCCGACGTTGATTTCAACGGTTTTATCTGCTGGAAGAGTCCCGTCGCAGAAAGATGATCGACCAGTTGCTCTTTTTTGTTCTTGTCGTTGGCGATAATCAGAGCCGTAGTGTTTGTCATAAGTTTAGTCCTCTATCCCCAAAAAATATTAAATGATTTCATTATTTCTTTTTTTCGACACGTTCCTGCTTAATCTTTAGCTTTTTCTCCTTTGATCATTTGTATAAGCGATTAGCGTGCCAACGAAATATTAACTATAATATTAGGTAGATAGAGGGCTACGTCGGTTTTTTGACGTAGATTTCATGAAAAATAATTTAAATTATTTTAACAATGCCGATGTTTTGACGGTGATTTGTGGTTGGTTTTTGTCGGGTTGGCCTTTCAGCCCGTTGTTGAAAAGATCTCAGCCTTCGGAATATGTGATGGTTGTGTTATGATTCCCCGGTCCTGAACCCATGGTCGGAGCCGATAAAGATATGCCAATCGTTAACTCGAATCTTCCTCCAAACCTGTTTGTTCCCACGGTGACGCCCCCTGCTGAAATTCCGGCAGGTGCAGCGGTTCGTCTGCGGTTGGAGCAGATGGTGCAGGCATTTGTTGTTGAGGCGGACAATGATCGGATTGTTCTCGAAATTGGCTCACAACGCTATCAGGTCCCCGGGAAAAGCAATCTTCAGGTTGGCGAAAAACTGGCACTGCAGGTTCAGCAGGTTGAGCCGCAACTCGAGTTTAGAGTTCTCAATAACCCGGTTAATAATCGGCTGGCGCAGACTCTTCCTTCCCTCTCACAACCCTTTGACTGGGGTGAATTAGTTATGCGGCTT